>NZ_PGUB01000013.1:11109-70749 GCF_002924285.1 Aquimarina sp. I32.4
TATAAAGCTACAATGCCCGATAAAGGGTATTTTATTACAATAACGACGGTTGGTTGGTTAGATGTTTTTACAAGATTACGGCAAAAGTATGTTATCATTGATAGTATAAAGTATTGCCAAAAACACAAAGGTTTAGAGGTATACGCTTATTGCATTATGTCTAATCATATACATATGTTATGCAAAGCAGAAGAAAATTATATATTATCAGATATTATTAGAGATTTAAAAAAGTTTACCTCAAAAAAGATAATAAAAACGATACTAGAACACTCTGAAAGTAGGAGAGAATGGATGCTTGACTATTTTAGTAATGCATGCAAGCATTTAAAAAGAAGGCAAGAATATAAAGTTTGGCAGGATGGATATCATGCAGAAGTTGTAAATACCAATAGGTTTATAAAACAAAAAATTAACTACATTCATAATAATCCAGTAAAAGATAAGATTGTATCTGCTCCAGAAGATTATGTTTTTAGTTCAGCAAGAAATTATGCAGATTTGGATTATGAATTAGAGGTTGTTCTTTTGGATATGTTCTGAGTTGTCATGCACGGATTACAAATCCGCGCTATCGGGGATATCAGAGTTCCCAAAAATATAAGCATCTTGCATCATAAGCAAAAAAACATGTATATTAAACATTATCTTTGTTATAAATATAAAAGGAGAATTATGGGAGCAGTAGAGTTAAGAAGTCTTATATCAGAGTATGTAAATACAGCAGATGAGCGCCTGTTAAAAATAGTAAAAGCTGTTATGGAAAGTTATCATGAAGATGAGTTTACGATAACAGAAGAGCAATATAAAATAATAGATCAACGAAGAGAGCGTCACTTGAAAGGGAAAAGTAAATCTTTTACTTGGGAAGAGGTGAAACAAAGTGCTAGAGATGTCTCTCAATGAAATACGAAGTAGAAATTAAAGAGGAGGCTCGTTTAGAAATAATCAAAGCTTACCTTTATTATGAAGAACAACAAATGGGTTTAGGAGAACAATTTTTTGCACATTTAGATATTTATATGGGCAGAATACAAAAGAATCCTAAACATTATCCTGTGAAAAAAAATCCATATAGAGAAGTTTGGATTAAAAAGTACCCATATTTAATTGTTTACGAAATTATCAAAAACAAAATAGTTATTTACTCTATATTTAATACTTGGCAAGACCCTAAAAAGAAACCTTAAGAGAAGATAGTACAGATCTATAAACCTGATGGCTAAGATATGATAGTGCGGAAATATTTTTTGTGGTGACCCGATAGCTCGGATATGATAGCGCAGATTTGTAATCTGTGCAGCGTATGAGTAAACGATACGAGCAATAAAAGCAAAGAACCAGTTACAGTGATGTAGCTGGTTTTTGTTTTAACGTACAAATTCATACTACCTGAGTCATCTTAGGAATATCAATACGAACTATATAAAATACTATCAAGAACATTATTTAAAACGCCCTACCGCTTCTGTCAATATGTAATTAAAATGCTCTGGATCATCTGGGTTTAATTTGAGAATCCCTGTAAATGTAACGACATCATCGGTTTTAAATTTTTGCATCTTTTTAAACTGCACTTCCATTGCTGTTTCGGGACCAGCACCCCCACAAAAAAAGCAAGAAGCCATTGGGTTTTTAGAAATTAAAAACAATTTTCCTTCGGGGTCAACATCCAGAAAATACCCAGAGATGGTTATTTTTTTTCCTTCCAATTGCTTTACAGACTCTTTATAATGTGGATATAAAAAATAGGTATCCCATGCAGGAAAGTATTTTTCGGTAAAAGTAACTTTTGCGAGGTGATCCCATGTTATTTTTTCTTGGCAGATCATCGATTGAGAAGATACCAGAAATATTGATATTACAATAATAAAATGTTTAATTCTCATGACTTAAAATTTTTGATATATCCATTTTTGTAATAGGGTACATAGCAAATAGGATAACGATTGATATGACTAGTGCGAGTATCAGAGAAACCTGAATAATATCTATATATAGATGTATGGTAGTTATAGATTGTTTATACTGATTTTCTATAACAGTAAACATGATAGAGAGACCAATTTGTGAACAAAGAATTCCTAACAGAAGCCCCAGAGTAGTAATTAATATCCCCTCGTAGCCAACTAATTGTACCAATTGCCATCTAGAAGCACCATAAGTACGCATTAATGCCAATTCATAAGAACGCTCTTTGATAGTTTTATAAAGGTGTATAAAAATACTCAATACAGAAATACCTAATATGATATAAGCAATCCATTGAATAGTTTGAGTACCAATTCCAGTAGTTTGGGTAAGTTTATCCATTTCAAACTTAGGTAAGGCAGCCATGGTTCCTGTAGTATCGTTTATATGTCTGGGTAACATCAATAGAGCTCTTGGATTTCTAAACGATACAAGTAAAGCGGTAACCTCCTTAATATGAGTTTCACCTTCATGTGAGTGGTGTTCCTCTTCATGTAGATTATGATGTTCCTCTTCATGTGAGTGGTGTTCTTCTTTATGTGGATCATGATGTTGTTCTTCATGATCAGTATGCCCATCCTCGGTATCCTCATGGTGTAGCATCCATATGGTTTCTAGTGGTGTTGTGATAAGTCGATCAATTACTTTTCCCGTAGATTGATATATCCCTACCACAATCATCATATGCTCCTCATGTTTACCTCCTTCTTGATTTGCCAGAAGCCCATGTGTACCATGAATTTTATCACCCAATGTAAGCTTTGATTGTTCTGCAACCTGACTCCCCAGAACTACTTCCATAGGATTTGTAGCATTTTTACCTTTTTCGAGCGTAGTTTTATAGAGAGAAGCAAAATTTGCTGTAGTACCTATAATTCGGTATCCATTATAATTATCCCCCAGAGATATAGGCACCACCTCTTTTGTCCAAGGATGTTTTTTTAATTTAGTATACTCATCATAGGTGATATTTCCTGTAGGATTATCAATATGAAAAACAGAAGAAAGTACGAGTTGCAAAGGACTCCCTTTGGCACCTACTACCATATCGATTCCTGCAAAGTTATTTTGTAATTGATGATCAAGTGCCTTATTAATTTGGCTAATAAAAAGCAATAGCCCTATACTCAGGGCAAGAAGAATACAGCTTAAAGATGTTGACAGCATTTTGGATGTGCTGTTCTTGATGGCTAGAAGAAAAATATTCATAACGTTATAATGGTATCAAAAGCAGCAGTTATACGAGTATCATGAGTAATAATAATCAAGTTACTTTGTGATTGTTTGGCTTGTGACTTCAACAATTCTATAGATTGATTACAGTGATCATCATCTAAGCTAGAAGTAGGTTCATCAGCAAGAATTAATGAAGGAGAATGAATAACAGCACAGGCGATACCTAATCGTTGTAATTGACCAGTACTTAACTCTGTTACCCGATGATTTTTGTGAGTACTGAGATTAAGTTGTTTCAGGATCGTATCTAAATGAGTATACGGTTTCTTTTTTTTTGCTAAATACAGCCTGAGTTTTAAGGTTTCTATTACAGTTAATGAGGGGATAGTATGCATTCTCTGAAAAACAATACCAATGTTTTCTCCCCGAAATTGATCCATTTTACGATTGCTAAGTGATTGCGTAGTGGTGCCATTAATTTTTATGATTCCTGTACTAGGCTGTAATAACCCTGCCAATAGATGAAGTAATGTAGTTTTACCGATACCCGATTTACCCAAAATCAAAAGCTCCTCTCCTTTGTCAAGAGATATATCTGGAAAACGTAACTGAACGCCACCATTAGGATATGAGAATTGTAAATTTTCTGTAGAAATCACTTTATGAGTTTTAACGCAACAAATTTGCATTAAAATTTACTATAAAGCATGTTAAAAAAAACATAATTAATGCAGAAGCAAGGTTAAATGTGTATTTATATACAGATACAAGGTATTTATTTTGTGAATAAATGAAGGTGTTTTTTTGATATCTTTGATAAGAGTAAAAAAATAAATAAGATTATTGTTTTTATGAATGTAGAATTAAAAGAATATACTCCTCTTTTTTTTGAAGCTCTCAATTCATACCGTCTAGATAAAAAACAATCTGATTTTACAGCAAGTTTAGAGTATTGTTTATATGAGAGGAAAGATTTGGAAAACCCAGAGAAAACATTGGTAGTAATTGTTTTTGAGGAATTACCAGTTGGTTTTTTTGTTTTTGATCAAGGAAATGATAAATACAAACTAACCGATAATCCAAAATCAATATTAATTCGTTCGTTATCAATAAACCCAAAATATCAAGGTAAAGGAATAGGGAAGTATGCAATGCAATTGACAACGCAGTTTATCAAAGATCAGATTCCTCAAATTAATGAGATAGTATTGTCAGTTAATTTTAAAAACAAAAATGCATATTATACCTATCTCAAATCAGGATATATAGACGATAATAAAGTAATCATTGGTATAAAGGGAGAACAACATGTGCTAACAAAGAAAATTTGATCTTTGAGTATACTTAAAAAATACTTATATAGAATTAGACATCAATAAGCTAGGCAGGATTCCGTATACTTTTTTGAAAGCTACGGTAAAATGTTGTGGGTTTTTATAGCCTACCTCGTATGAAGCTTCAGAAACAGAAAACCCTTTATATTGTAGCATGTTTTTGGCCTCTTCCATCCTTAAAGCAGTAATATGCTTAAAAATAGTAGTAGGAAATACAACCTTAAAATCATGTTTTAACTTTGAAGTATTGATGCCAAACCCAGTGGCTAGTTTGTTTATGGTTAAAGGCTTTTTTAGATTCTTTTTTATGTAATTTTCTATTTCAAGAATTCTTATGTAGTCATTCACAGATAACTGTTTGTTCTCTTGTGTTGTTTCATCTGTTTTAGCGAGTAAGACAAGTAACAATTCATTTACTTTAGTTACTAAAAAAGGCTTTTTTATACTTTTCTTATAGTTGCAATTTGTAATTTCATGAATACACTTATATAACTCTGAAGAAATAGGTTTACTTTTTGGCCACATCTTAAACGATTGTTTATTTTCAATAGCGTTTCCAAAGAGAGTAAGAGATTCTTTAAAATCATTGCCGATTAATCTTTTTAGGTATTGCTCTGTAAACAATATTTCTACTGTTTTTCTACTATCTGCCTCATAGGTTAATGTTCCTTCTACTTTAGGAATATAAAACAAATTATAATGCCCTTTTGGTATATAAACTTCTTTTTCTTGAGGATCTGTAGGAGTGTATAAACTAGAGCCTTCAATTTCAAATTGTAATTTAAAAAAAGGAAAGTCATGAAACACACCAATAGTATGGTGCTTAGTTTCGATATCCCTCATGATCATTCTGATACCGTCAAAATTAATTTCGGTAAGCATTCCTTTTTCATAACAATTGTCTACCTCAATGCTATTTTCAGAATATACCTCTACCTTAAAATCTTTATTAAATTTTTTAATAAAAACGTTATTTTCAAACATTGCACTTTTGAGTATTGTTTTCACTTTTTTTTCTTTTTGCGTTGTACAAAAACCTTTTTGCGTTAATCGGTAGAAAACCTTTGAGGTTACTTTTGCCAAAAATAACAATTTATAATTAATCTAAATAGGTGAAATATGAAGATTACGAATTTTAATCTACTTAATTTTTTTACTCTGGTGGTGGTCTTTTGTTGTACGAGTGCAGTATTTGGTCAGGATACAGGAGTTATAGAAGGAAAAGTGTATACCAATGATAGCAAACCAGCATCAGGGGTTAATATCTTTATAGAAAATACAAAATTAGGAGGTGTGTCTGACACCAATGGAGAATACAACATAAAAAACATTCCTCAAGGGGAACAGACTATTGTGTTTTCTGTTGTAGGATTAAGTAAAAAGAGTGTTACTGTAAATGTAGCATCGGGTGTAACTATAATGAATGATGTTTTTTTACAGGCGAGTAGTCAAGCATTGGGAGAAGTTGTTTTGAATGTTAAGAAAGAAAATAAATTTGATAGAAAAGAAACACCATATGTAGCAAGATTACCTTTGAAAAATATAGAAAACCCACAGGTATATTCAGTAATCACAAAAGGTTTATTACAAGAATTACAGGTAAATGATATACAGGGAGCGATACAAAATGCACCAGGGATCAATAATGTAATGCAAGGTATTGGTTCTGGAGGAGTAGGACTTAATTTTATAATGAGAGGTTTTAGTGCAGATATAGCTATGAGAAATGGTGTAGGTACTGCATTTAGAACAGGAACAGATCCTGCAAACTTAGAGCGTATTGAAGTTATCAAAGGGCCTTCAGGAACCTTATTTGGTACAAATATGGTATCTTCTTATGGAGGAGTAGTAAACCGTGTAACCAAAAAAGCATATGCAAATTTTGGAGGATCAGTAGAATACTCAACAGGAAGTAATAACCTGTCTAGAATTGCTGCAGATTTAAACACACCGTTGAATGAAGAAAAGACCGTACTTTTTAGAGTAAATGCATCTAAGCATAACGAACATAATTTTCAGGATTATGGACTGATCAGAAACTTATTTATAGCTCCAACACTTACTTATAGACCTAATGAAAGATTAGAACTTAATGTAGAAGCAGAATTTTATAAAAATGATGCGCCAAGTACTTATTTTAATGTAGGTAGAGCAGGTGTAAACAATACAGATGATTTAAACTACAATTTTGAATATTCATATGGTAGTGATTATTTAAGTAGTACTTCTGAATCATTCAACATTTTTGCAGAAGCAAAATATAAAATTTCAGAAAACTGGACATCGCAAACAGTAGTGTCTACATCTAATGTAGATAACAATGCTAATTATTTGTTTTTAGATTTTCTAAATAAGAATGATGCAGAAAGACGTATCATGAATTTAGAAGCTCAGTTTTATACTACACAAGTACAGCAAAATATTACTGGGAAATTTGATGTAGGTTCTGTGAAAAACAAAATATTAATCGGAGCAGATTATTACCACTTAAGAACCCCTTTTAGAAGAACTCAGTTTGTATATGATACAATAGGATATGCTAATCCACAGGCAGATTTCAATAGAAAAAGATATGATCTTATTCTAGGAGAAACAGAAGCATTTAGTGTAGGACAAAGAGATCAATCAAGTGTTGGAGCTTATGTTTCTAATGTTGCAGAGCTAACAAAAAAACTTTCTGTAATGGCCAGTTTGAGAGTAGATCATTTTAATGATAAAGAAGGAGATTTTGATCAAACAACTTTTTCTCCAAAGTTTGGAGCAGTGTATCAAATTGTAGAAGATAAATTATCTGTTTTTGGTAATTATATGGATGGATTTAGCAATGTTTCTCCAGATATATTATCAGATAGAACAGTACGATTTAATCCTGAGCATGCTATTCAGATAGAAGGAGGTATTAAAGCAGAACTGTTTGATAATAAGTTAAGCGCAACATTTAGTTACTACAATATTACTGTGCGTGATGCAGTAAGATGGGTAAGAGGAGTTGAGCGGTATAGAATACAAGATGGAGAAAGAGGAAGTAAAGGTTTTGAATTAGAAATTATAGCAAACCCAATAAAAGGCTGGAATATTGTTGCAGGATATGCAAATAATAAAAGTGAGTACCTAGAAGGAGATGAATCTATAGTTGGTAATACCCCATTTGCTGCACCAGAAAACACATTAAATTTTTGGACAAGCTATAAATTACCAAAAAGTGTATTAAAAGGACTTGGTTTTGGTTTTGGAGCTAATTATACAGATGAGTCGTTCCTAAGTGATGCAAACACTTTTACAGTACCAAGCTATACTGTACTTAATAGTGCTTTGTTTTATGATCATAAAGATTTTAGAGTTGGATTGAAATTCAATAATATAACCAATGAGAAGTATTGGGCAAATATGGGAACATACCTACAGCCACAAAGAGAGAATACTGTCATTGCAAGCTTTATCTACAAGTTTTAAGTAGAATTGTAATCAAGAAGCGCATGTAAGCAAACCAAGGTTTTCTATGAGTAATTCACATTGTCAAGTCTGACTTGTCGTAAGAACAGAGTTTATTACGACAAGTTTAGATTGACATACTATAGTTTTTTTGATTTTTAATACATTTTTTTGTGGGATATTACTACATGCACTTACTTATTATACTCTTTCTAAAAAAAATACCGAGATGAAATTCTTACACAAAACTTTATATGTACTTGTTATATGCTTTTATGGCGTACAAGTATTTAGTCAGGACAAAATAGAAATAGGAGAAAAGCATACATTATTTTCAAAAACCCTAAACGAAGAAAGAGAGTACTGGGTGTATCTTCCGCCGAATTATAGCGATACTATTTACGCTCCAGAGCAATATCCTGTAGCTTATTTTTTAGATGGAGACAGACATTTTCATTCGTTGACAGGTATTCATGATTTTTTAAGTAAAGGGCCATATGCTTCCTTACCACAGATGATTATGGTAGGAGTGCTCAATACTGATAGAGCAAGAGATCTGACACCAACTCAGGTTATCAATAAAGATAAGAGCATGCGTAGCTTTCCTACAAGTGGAGGAAACCTAAAATTTTTATCCTTTTTAGAAAAAGAACTGATTCCTGAAATTCAAAAAAAATATAGAACGAATGAATACCGTACATTGATAGGGCATTCGTTTGGAGGAATTACAGTATTGAATGCACTATTAGAAAAAAGAGACCTTTTTAATGCATATATGGCAATAGACCCAAGTATTTGGTGGGATGATGCTTATATTTTAAAGAAAGCTAAAGAAAAATTAAAGAGTAGCCATTTTAAAGGAAAAACCTTGTATCTGGCTAGAGCTGATAACAAACAGAAGGCAACCAACAAATTTACTAAAACATATCAAAAAGATATTGATGAACACCTGCAGTTAATAACTCAGTTTCATGAAGTATTAAAAAATAATACAGTATCAAAACTACGTTGGGGATATGATTTTTATAAAAATGAAGATCATGGCACCATATCACTGCCAGCAGAATATCAAGGGTTACAGTTTATTTATGAGGGATATCAAGCTCAGGTAAAAGTAGTTGCCGCAAACCCAGATGTGTTATTTATACAATATGAGGAGATGTCAAAAAAAATGGGAACTACAATTCACCCATCAGAAGCGCTTATAGATTGGATTGCTGGATATTGTTTTAAAAGAAAATTACCAGAAAATGCAATCAAATTCTTAAAGAAGAATACAGAGCTATATCCCAAAAGTAAAAATACATATTTGTCATTGGCAAAAGCCTATATGAAAAATGAAAATAAAACCCAAGCAAAGAAAGTACTGAGTAAAGGGATTGAGGTGATCGATGATTCTACAAAGTTGGTAGAACAATTAAAAGCATTAAAATAAAAGTAGTATGTAGAAAATACTATTTCGTTATAAATATATACTTATTTATAATAATTGTTGATTTTTTCTCGGAGAGTGTCTTTTGAAGACGCTTTCTGGGGAATTTAAAAAAAGTCCACTATTATGTAGTACTACATAATAGTGGACTTTTTTTTGTCTGTATATGTCGCATCATCGTCCTTTTTTACATATAAAAACTATAGTAACTTTACATGTAATGAAGAAAATCATTTTTATTATCCCACCCTCATTAGAATTATTGGATCTGGCAGGCCCTTTACAAGTGTTTACAGAAGCAAAGTTCTACGGCTTTGATATATTGATAGAGTTTTATGCATTACATAAAAAACTGATAAGTTCTGCAGGACTTCCAATAGGAGAAATAAAGGAGTACAAGCAAGCATTGCCCCAAAAAGGAGATTTTATATTTATTCCTGGAGTTCATTTTGAAAACCTGCAAAGGCAAGAAGAAAGAGAAGAAGAATTTCTTATATGGTTACAAGAATATGCGAAAAAAGAGATACATATCTGTGCGATGTCTAATGCAGCATTCATTCTGGGAGAAGCAGGGTTATTAGATAATAGAGAGTGTACTACCTATTGGCGAAGGATAGATTTATTAAAAGAACTATTTCCAAAAGCAAGAGTAGTGACAGATGTATTATTTGTAAAAAGCGGTACTATTTATACGAGTGCTGGTATTAGTGCTGGTATAGATTTGGCTTTGTCAATATTAGAAGAGTTAAAAGGTCCTCTTTTTGTGAATAAAGTAGCTAGAGGATTAGTAATCTATCATCGCCGTAGTTCAAAACATACGCAACATAGTATTTATCTTGATTATAGAAATCACATAAATCCAAAAATACATCAAGTACAGGATTATATGATAGCAAATATTGCTAGTAAAATTACTATAGAAAAACTTGCAGAAAATGTAAGCATAAGCTCTAGAAGTTTAAGTAGGGTTTTTAAAAAAGAAACAGGAATAACGATTATCGAATATCTAACTAAGTTGCGAATAGAGAAAGCAAAGACACTTAAAAATAACCCAGAATACACCATTGACTTTATTGCTTCAGAGTGTGGTTTTACCTCTGCTAGGCAGTTGCAAAGAATATTAAAAAAAAACAAATGATATGTAAAATATACGATTGAGTAGAGATGCTAAAAATAAAATCAATCTTTATAGCTACTAAAATTTCTTAATAACCTCATTTATAAAATTGCGATGCAGAATAAAATATTAGAAACAGAGCGACTTATTCTTAGAGAATTTGATTTGTCAGATTATCAATTTATTCTAGAGTTGGTAAATACACCTTTATGGCTGAAGTATATCGGAGATAAAAATGTAAAAACCGATGAAGATGCCAAAGCATATATAAAAAATACTCTTTTAAAAAGTTACCGAGAAAATGGTTACGGCTTATGGATGGTGCAATCAAAACAAGATTACAGCCCTATAGGTATGTGTGGTTTGATAAATAGAGATTCATTAGAACATGTAGATATAGGTTTTGCGATGCTACCAGATTATATGAAACAAGGATATGGGTTTGAAATAGCCAATGCTACAATAAATTATACAAAACATGTAATAGGTTTGGATAAAATTATAGGTATAACAGATGTCAATAATATTGCTTCTATTAAGTTATTAAACAAACTCGGATTACTAGTTGATAAAACATTACAGTTGTCAGAATATAGTAGTGTTCTTGTCTTTTCTCCACAAGAAAAAAATAAAGACAAAAATGAAATTGATAAACTAACACATAGCTTTTTTGATATATTTACCAATACAAATGGCAGAAAGCCTGACGTAAGTAACATAGTTTCGCTATTTATAGAGAAAGGAACTATAATAAATACTACTACAGCCGTTCCAGAAATCTATACAATACAAGAGTTTATTATGCCAAGAGAAAAAATATTAAATGATGGAACATTGACTGATTTTATAGAAAATGAGATCACACATGAGACAGCAATATATAGCAATATAGCCCAAAGATTTTGTCTCTATAAAAAATCGGGTAAGCTAAAGGGAGTAGATTTTGAATCTAAAGGAATGAAATCTATTCAGTTTATTAAAACAAATGAAGAATGGAAAATATCATCTGTGATATGGAGTGATGAACAATAAATTATAGATAGATGAAAAGCATTACATATTATATAGCCCTTTTTGTGATTAGATTAAAAGGGATTAAAAAAGAGTTCAGTAAAGACCCTATTGATTATGCAAAACTACGAAGAGAAGATGTTTGTAATCCTAAATTAGGAAGATTACAGTCTAAGAAGTTTAGTATTCTAGACACATTATTGACAGAAGTTAAACCAGCTCAACCCAATGGTTTTTTACTTTTATTTTGTCATGGAGGCGCTTTTGTTTCTGGACCTAGTAAGCATCATTGGGATTCAATAAAACAAATCATTTCAAAAACCTCTTGTAGTGTATGGATGATTGATTACCCCAAAGCACCCGAAAATAAAATAGATGTTATCTCTAAAAATATAGATGCAGTCTACTCAAAAGCTCTAGATGAATTTGATAAAAATAAAATTATACTATTGGGCGATTCGGCAGGAGGAACTTTGGTTACAAATCTTGTTCAAAGGATGGTGATCAAAGGAATGCCTATTCCTATAGGATTGATCTTGATATCGCCAGTTATGGATTCAACTATGTCTAATCCAGCAATAGATGATCTAGATAAAGACGATCCAATGTTATCAAAAAAAGGAGTACTAAGTGCAAAAAAAATGTGTGCATTTGATAATGATTTAAGTGATGCTAGACTATCTCCTATCAATGGAGGTTTTAAGGGGTTTCCTAAAACCTTATTATTTATTGCAGAAAATGATATTACAAAACCAGATCAGGAAAGAGCAGTACAATTAATGAATGACAATAACATTGATGTAACAGTTATTGTTGGAGACAGAATGCCGCATATCTGGCCATTATTGCCCGTAATAAAGGAAGGGAAACAAGCGATGTCGGTGCTAATAAGTTATATTCTTCAGAGTATCGATAGAGAAAAATAAAAACCTTAAGATGATGTAATCCTATCTCTATAAAATGTATCGTGGTTTAGTATAATAGAATCTTAAAAGCTGGAATGTTAATTCCCTTTTTTTTATCTTTGTTAGTAATTTATAAGTAATTGTGTGTTTATAGTAATAAAGCAATTATAACAACCTTGTGGATGTAATAAAGAACAAAACAAGATGAGCAGGATCAAAAAAAGTAATACAAAACACTCTATTTGTTGGGTACATAGAGTTTCAGAATATATTAATATAAAATCTCCTTTTTCATAATAGTTTCAATTGGATTGTAGCTGCTTTTTTCATGCATAATGGTATTTTCTATCTATAGAGTATCAAAACATATACAAAAAGTCAAAATGAGTTCCATAAGATGTAGAGCCTCTGCAGGTGAGTAGCAATAAAATTTCAAAAAACACACTTCTTATTTAATTGATTACACCGTATTATGAACAGACAAGAACTACTAGAAGCAATAGATAAAAAATATAAAGCAATGGGGCAAGACCCTGATGTGCATTTATCAGGATTATTACATGCCGAACCTATTACATATTGGGATTTTATACAAGTAGATGCTTTATTAGGATTGCAAATCCAGAGAACCCAGCTGCCAGATGAAATGGTGTTTATTATGTATCATCAAATTAACGAATTATTGTTTAAAATGATCCTTTGGGAGATCGATCAGGTTTCTTATTGTGAAGATATAGAGGTCAAAAAATTTGAAATGCACCTCATGCGAATAAGTAGATACTTTGATATGCTTTCGAATTCATTTGATATAATGGCAGAAGGTATGGAGGTTGATCAATATATGAAGTTTAGAGATACACTTACCCCAGCAAGTGGTTTTCAGTCTGCTCAGTATCGCAAAATAGAAATAGCCTCTACAGAATTGATTAATCTAATAGACTATAGATATAGAAAAACAATAGATAGAAGTAAACCCTATGAGTTTGCCTACAAAAACATGTATTGGCAAGTAGCAGGAGTAGATCATAAAACAGGAAAGAAAAATAAATTAATGATCAATTTTGAAGCAAAATATAAAAAAGAATTGATCCAATGGATGAAAGAATACAATACAATTAATTTATGGACAAAATTTAAACAGTTACCCAAAGAAGATCAAAAAAATAAAGAATTAATCAATGCTATGAGGCATTATGACCATACAGTAAATATTAATTGGGTCATGCATCATTATGATGCGGCAGCCAAATATCTGGATCATGGTAAGGTAAATGCAAAAGCAACAGGAGGTAGTGACTGGCATAAATATATGCATCCAAAATATCAGAAACGTATATTTTTTCCTGAGTTATGGGGCGATGAAGAAATAGACAATTGGGGAATTACCAATTTAGATGGATATAAAAAGAAATAATGATTGATCGTCTATCCATAAAATAAACACATGAAAAAAGTAACTCCTAAGCAGAACTAAGTTTTTTTAATTCGAATTTAGAGGCATTCAAAAGTTTTTTAAGTGTTCTTTTTTGTAACCTGCAATTACAAGTAGAAATGTCCTCTGTAGTACGATAAATCAAAGATTCACAATATTTAATTCGATTTGAGATAGGGAGTTTTGATATAACATCTTGATACAAGTTGTCAATGTCAATTAATGAGCTTGGGGGAGTTCTCTTAAATAAAAACATGTGATAGGTAATTTTGTACGTATTTGGTTGCTGTTTTTAAATTAAACACTGACTATAGGAGTAAATAATTATCAAATTTCATTCCCAACTCTTATATGAATAGTTAAAATTATGATAAGAATATATGCCTTGATTAATGGTTTTTTGGGGTGATATAGATAGAATTATTAGATGTTTATAGAGTTTGTAAGGATTAGAAATGAGGAGTATAAGAATGTTAAAAAGATATTTTAATACCTTTTTTATTTCTAAAACACTATTTTTAAGGGAGTCCTAAAATCTATATTACTTTCTTGAATTATTATATAATAGCTTTACTATTTGAAGAAAACCCTCCAAATACGTTGCTTCAAAATATAATTGGAGTTATTGTTACTATGGGAGTTATTGGCATATGTTTTTATTATGTGATACGATATTTGGAGTCAGTTTATGTAAAATATAAGAAACGTCCTTATTATATTCACTTTTATCCTACTCTCAAAAAATTACCAACCCATTTACAAGCATTTCTCAACGAAAATGATTTTTATAAGGCTCTCGATAAAAAGAGAAAGCGATATTTTATACATCGAACTGTTAAGTTTCTGGAAACTACAAAATTTGTAGGTAGAGAAGGGCTTGTTGTAGATGATTTTATGCGTATGCAGATAGTGATAATGATTACACAGCTTACTTTTGGGATGCGTCATTACTTGTTAGAGTATCTAAATACTATTGTATTGTATCCAACATCATTTTATTCAATCTTGAATAAAACCGAAAATCTAGGAGAATTTAGTCCTAGATTCAAAGCGCTAGCTTTGTCATGGAAACATTTTCAAAAAGGAAATTTACATCAGGATAAAGGAAAAAATTTAGGAGTGCACGAGTTTACTCATGCAATTCACTATAATTCTACTAGAAATAGTAATATAAGTAGTGAAATCTTCTATGATACTTTTTTATTACTAGAACAATACCTCGGAGATCAAGAAATACGCAAAAAAATAGTAGACTCTAAACTACTAAGAGCATATGCATATACAGATAAATTCGAATTTATAGCTGTATTGGTGGAAGTCTTTATGGAATCACCCCATCAGTTAAAGGAACAGTTTCCGCAAATATATTATTATGTAGTACAAATGCTAAATTTTAGATATTTTGAAGGTAAATAGAAGGCTGTTATCAAGAAAGAATTATATTTATACCACTTAATCATTATAATTTAGATACATGGAAGAATTTCAACAAATAGCACCCGTTAGTTCATTAACAGACGATAAAAGGGTTGCTTTTTATAAAAAAACATATACGCATCTTGCAATGGCAGTATTGCTTTTTGTAATTGTAGAATGGGTATTTTTTCAAATAGAGCCTATTGTGAATTTTGCATTTTCTATGACTCAAGGATGGAGATGGATGGTGATGTTAGGAGGATTTATGTTAGCCACTAATTATGCAGAAAAAATGGCACATAAAAACCATAATATCAATCAGCAATATTTGGGACTATTATTATATGTAGTAGCAGAAGCTTTTATATTTATTCCACTTATAGGAATTGCTATGATGATAGCACAAGATGGAGGGGCAAATATTTTGTATCAAGCAGCAATTTTGACACTGTCTTTGTTTACAGGCCTTTCTGCTATAGTGTTGATTACCAAAAAAGATTTTTCTTTCTTACGATCTATATTAACCATTGGTTTTTTTATAGCATTAGGACTTATTGTAGCGGGGTGGTTATTTGGATTTAACCTTGGACTATGGTTTAGTGTAGGTATGGTAGTATTGGCATCAGGATCAATTTTATACCAAACTTCTAATATGGTGCATAAATATTCTGAAGATCAATATGTAGGAGCATCCTTAGGGTTGTTTGCCTCATTAATGTTATTATTCTGGTATATATTAAGTATTCTATCTAGAGAATAGAACACTAGATAGACAACGTATAAGAATAAGAGCTAAAAATTTTTAGCTCTTATTTTGAGATGATGTAACTTTTTTAAATCCTTAAAAAAGTTACATCATTTTTTTTAGATATAGAATTTAGAATTGTTTTAGCGTGAACTCTAGAGTTTTCGATAAACCAAATATGGGTGTCCATACCTCCACAGATTACACCAGCCAAATAGAGATTCTTGATATTAGTTTCCATTGTTTCGTTATTATATTGAGGATATAACTTTTGATCGTCAGATAATTGAATACCTATTTTTTTTAGAAACTCAAAATTTGGCTTATAACCAGTAAGTGCTAGAACAAAATCATTTTGAATACTAAATTCGCCATCGGGATTACATATCTCAATTGTCTTAGGTAGTATTTTATTAATAGTAACATTGTAAAAAACCTTGATGCTACCTTCTTCAATACGGTTCATGATATCTGGTCTTACCCAATATTTTACACGTTTACCTATTTCAGGTCCACGAATAAGCATTGTTACATCAGCTCCTTTTCTATAGCATTCTAAGGCAGCATCAACAGCAGAATTACTAGCACCAATAACTGCCAGTTTTTGCTTGGCAAAAAAATGAGGATCTTTATAATAATGAGAAACTTTCGGCAAATCTTCTCCAGGTATATCTATCGTATTTGGCAGGTCATAAAATCCTGTTGCAATAATTATATATGAAGATGTATAATGGCCTTTATCAGTAGTAAGGTGAAAAATACCCCCTTCTTTATGTACCGTAACAACTTTTTCAAATAAATTAATGTTTAAATCATTAGAAGTTACAATTCTACGATAATACTCTAGAGCCTCATTTCGTTTTGGCTTAGCCTCATTACTAATAAATGGGATGTCATCAATCTCAAGTTTTTCCGAAGATGAAAAAAACTGCATGTTAAGCGGGTAGTTATATAAAGAATTAGTGATGGTACCTTTTTCAATAATACAATAGTTGACCCCTTTTTTCTTAGCTTCTAGGCCGCAGGCAATCCCTATTGGTCCGCCACCTACTATAATCAGATCTATGTGTTTCATCATAAAAAAATACAAAGGTTTATAATTTTATGTAAAACTAAAGTTTTTTGAGAGTATTGAAGCTCTATCTTATAAAAAGAGTAGGGTAAAGAAAAATTATTATACTATTTCTGATTTAAACTTCCTTCAATAGAATAAAAAAACACCAAAAACTAGGAGCTTTCTTAGTTTTTGGTGTTCTATATGTGTTTTATAAAAAAGAGATTCTATTTCTTAAGGATTAATGAGCTCCTTTAATTCTTTTATAGTATGAGTAGGATTCTCACTCTTGAAAACAAAACTTCCTGCAACCAATACATCTGCACCAGCATCGATTAGTTGTTTTGCATTTTTGTTGGTTACTCCACCGTCAATTTCAATTAAAGTATTTGCTTTATTTTGAGTGATGATTTCACGTAACTGCTTTATCTTTTTATAAGTGTTCTCAATAAATGATTGACCTCCAAACCCTGGGTTTACACTCATAATACATACCAAATCAATGTCATTAATGACATCTTCTAGTAAGCTTACGTTTGTGTGTGGGTTGATTGCTACACCAGCTTTCATTCCTTCTGCTTTGATCGCCTGTAGTGTCCTATGCAGATGCGTACAAGCTTCATAATGTACAGTAAGGATATTACTACCTAAATCAGCAAAAGTTTTGATGTATCGATCTGGTTCTACAATCATAAGATGCACATCAATTGTTTTGGTTGCATGTTTTGCGATATCTCTTAATACAGGCATTCCAAAAGAAATATTAGGAACAAATACACCGTCCATAATATCAATATGAAACCAATCAGCCTCACTTTTGTTAATCATTTCTACATCGCGCTGTAAATTAGCAAAATCAGCTGCTAATACAGAAGGGGCAATACGTTTTGAAGACATAAAATTGTGTTGTTTTGGGCAAAAATACTATTTAAGTTTTAAATTATACAAGTTCTCAAATGGAATTAATAAAACGCTGTTTTTAAATTTTTTAAGACCCCATGCTTTATATGTGTAGAGTTATCATTTTGATAATCAGTCGCTATGGTTTGTTAGATATTTCTTATGCCAGAAAAATTAATAATACACTATGTGATTTTTATAAATTTATGAGCTAGATAAGAAATACTTTTGTAATGTTCGGGATTACTGGTTTCTTTCTTTTTTAGAAATTGCTGTAGTTTGTTTTGATCTTCTTTGTCAGATATGACAGTAAATGGAGAATGATATTCTGAGAAAGAAGTATTACCCATTTCTTGGTCAAGCATCTTAATGATATTGTGGTGTCTGGTATCTTTTTTTATACGTTCAAACATATTCTTGACGGTATCTTCTTTTCCTTCAAGAATCTGGAAGAAATTTCGGTCAGAACATATTAAAATACCTCCTATTCCAATAGTATTGTTGTAATGGCCAACATAAGCGGCAAGCTTTTCTATATCAGAATTTGATATGCTTGGACTAGCTGTACTTACATAACTGATTATGTATCTCATAATAAGTCGTTTTAATGTTAGAAGGAGGTGGGGTACTTAAAGATACAAATTTTGTAACACTTTTACTAGAGTTATAAGACTTCTATTATGACGTTTTTTTAATATTAACATATTGTTTTTTAGTTATTTATGGGTTTCCGTAAAAAACGTATGGCTTTCCGTAAAAAAAGAAAATAATTTCTTTTTTTATGAGGTTTTGTTTAACTGTTAAAAGGTAATCTCTGGTAGTAGATTTTGAGGATAATTACGTTTTCCTGATAGGGTAGTCATAATTTTATAAATGAAAAAACCTCCAGTAATCAGCTGGAGGTCATTCATCAATCAAAAAACGAACAGTTATGTTATAAAACTGTTTGTAGTCGCAATTTAGGAATTTATCCTAAATAAGTCTTTAATATTTTACTTCTAGATGTATGTTTTAATCTTCGAATAGCTTTTTCTTTGATCTGGCGAACACGTTCACGAGTCAAGTCAAAAGTTTCTCCTATTTCTTCGAGAGTCATAGGGTGTTGATCTCCAAGACCAAAGTATAATCGTATTACGTCTGCTTCTCTTGGTGTAAGAGTTTCCAGAGCTCTCTCGATCTCTGTACGTAGCGATTCATGCAATAAAGTTCTATCAGGATTAGGAGATTCCCCAGAATTTAATACATCATATAGGTTTGAGTCTTCTCCTTCAACTAGGGGAGCATCCATACTTACATGACGACCAGAATTCTTCATAGACTCTTTGACATCATTAATCGTCATATCTAGCTCTTTTGCAATTTCTTCAGCACTTGGTGGGCGCTCATGAGATTGCTCTAAGAAAGCATATGTTTTATTGATCTTATTGATCGATCCAATTTTGTTTAATGGCAAACGCACAATACGTGATTGTTCTGCCAAAGCTTGTAGTATAGATTGACGAATCCACCATACAGCATAGGATATGAATTTAAAACCTCTGGTTTCATCAAAACGTTTAGCAGCTTTTATAAGCCCTAGGTTACCTTCATTAATTAAATCAGGAAGGGTTAGTCCTTGATTTTGATATTGTTTTGCAACAGATACCACAAATCTAAGGTTTGCCTTTGTTAATTTTTCAAGGGCTCTCTCATCACCAGCTTTAATTCGCTGTGCTAATTCTACTTCTTCATCCGCAGTAATAAGGTCTACTTTTCCTATCTCTTGCAAATACTTATCCAGCGATGCAGTCTCACGATTCGTTACCTGCTTCGTAATTTTAAGTTGTCTCATCTATGTTCTCCTTGAAGTTTAATTGTGAATATTTAGGGCTTTTTATTTATTATACGTAATATGTTATAGAAATGTTACAAAAACATTGTTTTTTTTTATTTTTTTGCCGTACCAATTGTTTTTTAATGTTTTAGATGTTTCGTTTTTGGAATTAATAAAAGGATATTTTGTAGAAAGGGTTAAAGCTATTATTCTAGAGGAAGTAAAGATGTTTTTATTAGAAAATGAATTATATGCAAAAAAAAATGCCTTCAATATTTTGAAGGCATTTTCTGTTTTTATAGATAATTAATTATCTTTTTGCTCTTTGCGAGGAGGTCTTTTGTCTCCTCTTGGCTTATCACTACCTTCAGGCCTAGGAGGTCTTGGTAGTAATGCTTTTCTAGAAACTTTTTCTTTACGTGTTCTAGAGTCAATACCAAAGTATTTTACATCAAAAACATCACCCATGTTTACAACATCGCTAACATTCTCTGTACGTTCCCACGCTAATTCTGAAACATGAAGTAAAACTTCATTACCAGGAGCTTCCAGATATTCTACTACAGCTCCAAAATCAAGCATTTTGATTACTTTAACCTCGTATACACTACCTACTACTGGTTTAAAAGTAATAGAGTCAATCTTGGCTAATACAGCATCGATTCCTTCTTGATCTGTACCAAGAATCTCTACATTTCCTTCTTCTGTAACAGGATCTTCATTGATAACGATAGTAGTACCAGTTGTCTTTTGTAATTCTTGAATTACCTTACCACCAGGTCCAATCAATGCACCAATAAAGTCTCCAGGAATTGTCTTGGTAACCATCTTTGGAGCATGTGCTTTTACATCTGCATTTGGTGTTTCAATGGTGTCTGTCAATTTCTCAAGAATATGTAAACGACCATCAGCAGCTTGTTTCAAGGCATTTACAAGGATTTCATAAGAAAGCCCTTTTACTTTGATGTCCATTTGGCAAGCAGTAATACCATCAGCAGTACCAGTTACTTTAAAATCCATATCCCCTAAGTGATCTTCATCACCAAGGATATCAGATAAAACAGCATATTTTCCTGTTTCACCATCAGAAATTAATCCCATAGCAATACCAGAAACTGGTTTTATCATTTGTACACCAGCATCCATCAAGGCCATAGTTCCAGAACATACGGTTGCCATAGAAGAAGAACCATTAGATTCTAGAACTTCTGATACTACACGCACAGTATATGGGCAATCGGCAGGAATCATACCTTTTAGGGCACGTTGTGCTAAATTACCGTGACCTACTTCTCTACGAGAAGTTCCTCGAATTGGTCTTGCTTCACCGGTACAGAAAGGAGGGAAGTTATAGTGAAGGTAGAATGTTTCTTCTCCTTCATAAGATGGCATATCAATTTGATTTGCTTCTCTAGAAGTTCCTAAAGTCACTGTTGCTAGTGCTTGAGTTTCTCCTCTTGTAAATATAGAAGAACCGTGGGTAGAAGGTAGGTAATCAACCTCACACCAGATTGGTCTGATCTCATCAGTCTTACGACCATCTAGACGTAATCCTTCGTTTAAAGTAAGATCACGAATAGCAGCTTTTTCTGCTTTGTAAAAATATTTGGATACTAAATCACCAAAATCTTCTAGTTCTTCTTCAGAAAAAGTAGCAGTTATTTCTTCTTTTATTTCAGAAAAAGCTAAGCCACGTTCCTTTTTAGAAGAACCAGCTTTTGCTATTGCGTATACTTTATCATACGCCATATCATGAATTTTCTTAGCTAGATCTTCTTCTTCTCTTTCAGGTTCGTATTCTCTAACTTCTTTTTTTCCAAAGGCTTCTGCTAATTTAATCTGAGCAGCACATTGTATTTTTATGTGATCGTGCGCAAATTTAATGGCTTCTACCATTTCTTCTTCACTAATCTCTTTCATCTCACCTTCAACCATCATTACAGAATCTGCAGAAGCACCAATCATCATATCGATGTCTGATTCTTCTAGTTGCGCTCGTGTTGGGTTGATGATAAATTCACCATTTATACGTCCTACACGTGCTTCTGAAATAGCACACTCAAAAGGGAAATCTGATAATTGTATTGCTGCAGATGCGGCTAATCCTGCCATAGCATCTGGCATAACATCGTCATCATGAGACATCAATTGGATCATTACCTGAGTTTCAGCATGATAATCCTTTGGGAATAATGGTCGTAATACACGATCTACTAAACGCATTGTTAGTACTTCACCGTCACTTGGTCTAGCTTCTCTTTTGAAAAAACCACCAGGATAACGACCTGCGGCTGCAAATTTTTCTCTATAATCTACAGTCAATGGTAGAAAATCAACATCACTTTGTTTGTAATTTGAAACAACTGTACATAATAACATACACTTGCCAGATTGTACAACAACAGAGCCATGTGCCTGTTTTGCTAATTTTCCAGTTTCGATAGATATCTCTCTACCGTCACCAAGGTCTATGACCTCTTTATAAACTTTTGGAATCATATTTTTTTGATTCTAACATATCAGTTTTAATCATATAGATAATATCTGATATAGTTAATTAAACATTGGTTTTCCGTCTTACTTGGGCGGACAAGGTTGTGTTGTTGTTGTTGTTGTAATTGCGCAACCAATGAAAAACTAAGGCATGCATCTAAACTTCTGAAAAAGAATAGATGTTTTTTAATTTATTACAATAAAAAAAAGAGGCGCGCAGCCTCTCTTTTATTACTTTCTCAATCCTAATTCTTTTACAATAGCACGATATCTCATGATGTGTTTCTTGTTAAGGTAGTCAAGCAAGTCTCTACGTTTACCTACTAGTTTTACTAAAGAACGCTCTGTATTATAATCTTTACGATTCTTTTTTAAGTGCTCAGTAAGATGAGTAATTCTGTGTGTAAACAATGCGATCTGACCTTCT
Organism: Aquimarina sp. I32.4; assembly: GCF_002924285.1. NCBI lineage: Bacteria > Pseudomonadati > Bacteroidota > Flavobacteriia > Flavobacteriales > Flavobacteriaceae > Aquimarina > Aquimarina sp. I32.4. Next base: position 33,768 of record NZ_PGUB01000013.1, read on the forward strand.
GCTGAACCAGTATCGCTTTTTGTCTTACCGTGTTTTGAAAAAATTTCTTCTTTAACTTCTTTTGTTAAATACATTCCAATATTATTTAAATGATTTTTATGTATTGATAACGTTTTGCTATCAGCGTGCAAATATAGTGTTTTTTGAATTATGATTTACATCTTATGTCAAAAAATGGCGAAGCTTATTAATAACTATACAGATTATAAAATGCTATCAGTGATGGTTTTAAGGTAGTGACTATAAAACGATTTATTAATGTTTGATACATTCTCTTTTTGATAATGTGTTGTAATAAAATTTATTGAACAGGAAATATCATTTTGGTTTTAGTCTCTAAGACCTCTACTACTCTTGCTCCTAGTTTTTTATAAAACTCTATGAGATTGATTCCTTCTTTGCTATGTGTTTTACAGTAGAATAAAGCCTGAGAATATTTTGATAGTTTAGAAATACGCAGCATACTTTTTACAATCAATTTACCGATTCCTTTGGATTGGTATTTTTTTCTGATACACATGGTATCAAAAAATATAGTGTGACCTAATAAAGAAGGATCGTAATAACATAAGCTCGATGCAATGGGGATGTTATTATCTTTTATAATAGCAAGAAATATATCGTTGTACTTTGATCTTTCTTTTAATTCTTCTTTGTTATATCGTAAATCAACATCAAATTCTTTTTCAAGATCAATAACTGTTTGAAGCGCATTGTGGTCTAAATTTAATAATATCTCTACTTCAGGAGATGCAATGGTGTTTTTTAGGTTGGCTACAAGTTCTTTTTTTAACAGATCAAAATAGACTGTGTTTTCTGGTATTTTTAATGAAAGTGATTTGATTAAAAGATTGCTGTTTGATTTTGAATAATTAGAAGTTACTTCAAATCCATTCTTTTTATAAAATTTAAGTAGGTTTTCAGAATTATTTCCTTTTTCTGTAAGAACATATATTTGCGAGAAACCTTCAAAAAGTGAAAGCTTTGAATATAACTGCAATACAATTTGTCCTAATCCTAGATTTTGTTTTTCTGCAATTATACCTATAGTGTCTAGATATATAATGTCATTTGGTAGGTATGGACTTATGTAGGATAAAATAAAGCCAATAGGTGTTTTGTTCTCATAAATCATTAGTATTTGAGATGCTTTTTGTTGCAGCCTTTTTTTAATATCATCAGAGCAGTATCTTAATTCATTAGAGAAAGAACTTTTTTCAATAGACATGAGTTTGTCTATTAATGCATCATCAAATGTTTTGTCAATAATTTCAATGGAAGGGTTAGAAATTTTTTTACCAAGTGTGATGGTGTATTCATCGATGACTTCTTTTTTTCTTTCTTTAATGGTGGTATTATGATAATCAGGACGACGATCAATTGACATTGTTGGACTATAAAAACTCGTTTTTTCTTTTTTAGAGATCTGTGTGGTCAATTTATTCTCTTTAATAAAAGCTTCTACATCAATTTCAAATACTCCTGTGTTTCCATCCATTAGTTTCTCTACTTTGTTTATGCCAACTTGAGTGAATCCATAATCAATGACGCCTTTTAATGGAGTATTGTATCCTAGAGCAACAGTATAATGATGTTTGGAGGTGTAAGAAGAGTGAAGGGCTGTGTTGTTAGGGTCTACAGATTCAAAATAATACTCTTTATGGTAAGTGATGCTAGATTGTTTCTCTCTATGGTTTTTTATGTAGTTAACAAAATTTATTGGTTTGCCATAGGGAGCGGCAAAGACAATTACTTTTTTACTTCCTGCTTGGTGAGCATCAATTACTATTGAGTTTAGAATAAATTTCATAGTACCATTATTACCTCTTAATTCAAGAAGGCGATTATCATACTCTACCGTATCTACTAATATAGTTTTTTGATCAGATTTGTTTACTCCTAGGTACAATGTGGCTATTCCTAGAAATTCCTGATAAGGTTCCAGCCAAAATTCAATGATTGGAGTTGTTGGATTAAGTGTTAAACGGGTTATCTCTCCGTGAAAAAGCCCTGAAGGCTTGAATATACAGCAAGATAATCGCTTGTTGTCAAACAGTAATTCTGGTAAGCTTTTTGAACTTCGGGTTGCATATAGTTTTCTTGGTTTTGGGAGTTCACCATCATAATTTTGAAGAATGTCTTTGAGGTAGTCTAATTCTAACTTAAGATTGTTAATTTGAGTTTCATCATTAAAATCATCTTGTTTTTTTAATATAGAATGACCTTTGTCTAGGGCAGGGGTAATACAATGAATGATTTCTAAAGCTGCATTTTTATCTTTTTTCTCTTTGAGTAAAGAATAAGGTTCTTTGATTGTATTGAATAATTTGTTTCTATTTTGTTTAATGTCTATTTCTGGTTTTTCGTTTTTGCCTCCCAATATTTTTTTGATAATGTCTAGTAATCTTATATCCCATTCAGATTGTTTTTCTAGTTTGCTGGGACCAATACTTTGAATTAAAGAAGAGTTGAAAACTATATAATCTGTGTCATACCCTTTATAAGATATTTTTCTTACTACTTCTTGGGTGATTTTGTCATTTTTATAATAGGAATGTAAGTCTCCATAAGTGCTGATTTTTTGAAAATAAATACCAATAGTAGGATCTTCTGATAGAAATGATCCAATTGATTCTAGTAATCGTATTTTGCTTCTTAGTGTAAGATTGATGTTTTTTGAGATGGACTCAGCTTTACCAGATAATAATCCCATATATTGAAATAAAATTTCATCAAGAATCTTTGTTATTTTTTCACTTTCAATAAAAGACACGGTATTTTCAGAAAAACTACTATTGTAGTAACTCTCTTTGAGAAGTTTTGATAACGCTTTATAGTGTTTAGAAGGAATTATGCTTAGTAGTTTATAGTGTAGTAACAAGTTTTCAGGATGATAGTTTTTTTTATTGGTTACAATATCAAGGTAGCCAACGATTTCTGAAATGTCATTTAATTTATAATTAGATAGTGAATTCAAGAATTGTAATGAAGAAATACCTATACTTTGCAAATCTTCAAGTAAATTTTTGAACGTATTTTTAGTGTAATCATTGGGGTTTGTAATCTCTGGTTTAGTGAGTAAGGTCTTAAGTACGCTAGGTTTTTTATTAGGTAGAAGTTTTGATGTTAAAACGTATGAATCAGATTTCGTGATAAGAGTGCTTCTTTTCATGGTCTTATTATTTTTCGAATTATGAGTAAAATTCTAGATAGGGGACTATGATAAGGGGAGGAAGCTATAGATGAGAAAATAATATTTCTCTTATTATCTAAATGCTTTAGGTAGCAAAAATATAAGATAAATAGCTGATAAGCAAGAGTTTAATATCCCTTTTGGTAAGGGGTGAATCCCTCATTTTGTGATGCTATGAATAAACAAACCCGACATAAAGTCGGGTTTGTTATTATATAGAAAGTAATGTGTTTAATTTGCTAAAGGTCTGTTTAGAATCAGATCTAAATAGAGATTTACCTTTTGTTTTAATTCATGTCTTGGGGTTATGAAATCAAGAAACCCATGTTCTTTTAGGAACTCAGAAGTTTGGAAGCCTTCTGGTAATTCTTTTCCTGTAGTATCTCTTACAATTCGAGGTCCTGCAAAACCGATTAAGGCCCCAGGTTCGGCAATATTGATATCACCTAGCATTGCAAAAGAGGCAGTAGTACCTCCTGTTGTTGGGTCTGTACATAATGATATGTATGGTATTCCAGCGTCAGCTAATTGTGCTAGTTTTGCAGATGTCTTTGCTAATTGCATTAATGATAATGCAGCTTCCATCATACGAGCACCTCCTGATTTAGAGATAATCATAAAAGGAACTTTGTGTTTGAGTGAATAGTTGGCGGCACGGGCAATTTTTTCACCTACAACGCTTCCCATTGATCCTCCGATAAATGAAAAATCCATACAAGCAATAACCAGATCTTTACCACAAGATTTTCCTACTGCTGTTCTTACAGCATCTTTAAGATTTGTTTTTTCTTGAGCTTCTTTGATACGATCGACATATTTCTTTTTGTCTTCGAATTTAAGAGGGTCTTTTGAAGTAATATTCTTATCAAGTTCTTTGAATTTATTGTCGTCAAATAATATCTCAAAATATTCTTTACTACCTATTCTTACATGATACCCATCTTCTGGGCTTACATAGAAATTTTTTTCAAGTTGTTCTGCATCTACAATTTTTCCTGTAGGAGATTTGTACCAAAGTCCTTTTGGGACATCTTTTTTATCTTCGGTAGCAGTCTGTATACCTTTTTGTGTTCTCTTAAACCAAGCCATAAAGTTATAATTAAAAAAAGCTGAAACGTCACGAATGAGTTTCAGCTTTGGTTTTCAATAGTTATAATGTGTTTACATTATTTAAATCTTCGAATGCCTTTTTTAGACGGTTTTTGAAAGTGACTTCACCTTCTCGTAACCATTTTCTAGGATCATAATATTTTTTATTAGGCTCTTCAGACCCTTCAGGGTTTCCTATTTGCTTTTTTAAGTATTCGATATTATTTATCATATAATCACGAATCCCTTCATTAAAAGCAAACTGAAGATCAGTATCAATATTCATTTTAATAACACCATATCCAATCGCTTCTCTAATCTCTTCTAGTGTAGATCCACTTCCTCCATGAAATACAAAATCGATGTGGTTATGTTCGACTCCATATTTTTCTGAAATATGTTCCTGAGAATTTTTAAGAATTTTTGGTGTTAATTTTACATTACCAGGTTTGTATACCCCATGTACATTACCAAAAGCAGCAGCTACTGTAAATTTATCACTTACTTTGCTTAGCTCTTCATATGCATAGGCAACTTCTTCTGGTTGTGTGTATAATTTAGAGTCATCTACATCACTATTGTCTACTCCGTCTTCTTCTCCACCAGTGATTCCTAGTTCTATTTCTAAAGTCATACCCATTTTACTCATACGAGCTAAGTATTCTTTACAAATCTCTATATTTTCTTCGATTGACTCTTCAGACAAATCGATCATATGAGAACTATACAATGGTTTTCCTGTTTCTTTGTAAAAGATTTCTCCAGCATCTAATAAACCGTCAATCCAAGGTAGTAGTTTTTTTGCACAGTGGTCAGTATGCAAAATTACAGGTACCCCATAGGCCTCTGCCATTAAATGTACATGTTTAGCTCCTGCAACAGCTCCTGCTATTGCAGATTTTTGATTTTCATTTGATAGCCCTTTTCCTGCATTAAATTGGGCGCCACCATTAGAAAATTGAATGATAACAGGAGAATTTAAATCTGCAGCAGTTTCTAAAACTGCATTAATCGAATTAGAACCGATTACATTAACTGCAGGTAACGCAAAGGCTTTTTCCTTGGCATATTTAAAAATAGCCTGCACTTCGTCTCCTGTAGCAACTCCTGGTTTGATGTTGTGACTCATAATTTAGTTTTGGTTTATAAGGCTACAAAAATAGTAAAATAATACAGAAACCGACACGATTAGAAGAATCATTGAATATTGAAGCTAACCTATTGTTTTTTAGGTAAAAAGTAATTGTTTTTTTGTACTTGTATTATTTAATTGATAAGAATTAAAATGGATAATTGATTCCAAAATTATAGACAGCCTCAGAAAAATTATACCCCTTAAACCATCTTTTGTCTTCATCACTTGCAGGGTTAAATGTCTTGAAGCCAACATCAAGCCTTAGAACAAAAAAGTTAAAATCGTATCGAAGCCCAAAACCAGTTCCAACAGCTATTTCTTGTATGTCATCTAGTCTAGAAAAGACAGCGTCTTCTTCTTCTACACTATCAAGAGCATTCCAGATATTTCCAGCATCAACAAATAAAGCCCCATGAAGTGATCCTAAAATATTATAGCGATACTCTGCATTTAATGCAATTTTCATGTTAGCTTCATTAAATTCATCTCTTCCGCCACTACTTCCTGGTCCTAAATCATAGACTAGCCATGCTCGGTTATCATTAGGTCCTCCTCCAAAGAAACTTCTTGCAAAAGGAATGCTATTGGCATTGCCGTAAGGAATCGCAATACCACCAAATGCTCTAAAAGCAATTATATTTTTTCTTCCCAGATCCCAATGTTTTATATAATCCAGTTCTGTTTTTGCATATTGAGAGAACTCAACACCAAATATTTCAAAACGATCATTAGAATTTTCTTTTAAGCTAGCAAGGTTAGAAATGGTCCTTAGTACATTTCCTGCGAGTTCTACTTTTGCTCTGAATCTAGAGTAGCTTTCGTCGTATAAGTTTTCTCTATTATTTTTTGTGTATGTGTAGCTAGAAGCAAAAATTAAGTTGTCTTCGGTAAGGCGAACTTTTCGTTCATTGATATTGCGTATTTCTTGTATTTGACTAGCGATTAAATCGAAATTAGGATTTGGACTTGGACTTAGCGATTGAGCAATAAATCCATTAGCGCCTCTAGGAATACTTAATGAGGTAGAAACGCCATCATTTGGTTGAGAAAAGAATGCAGAACTTGGCTCAAGAACTTGATTGGCAATATTGTTTAGTTTGCTGTAGGAAGCATTATAGATATTGAAGTAATTGCTAGTGTTTAGGTTTCTAACATACTGTACATTTACAATGTCAAGCTGATTAGTTACTATGTTATTAGGTTTCCATCTATAATTAAAGACTCCTGTGGCATTCTGTTTATCAAGACCAATGTTTTGTTGAACATTCATCCCAAAAATAAGATTGGTGACAGGAGACATATATTTAGGAATAATTTTATTGGTCTTTAGAGGGAATATTATTTTGGGAAAAGTTAATTTTACGTCAGTACCTACTTCAGATATATTAAAGAACTTCTCTCCTCCATCTACAGCATCACTAGAAGAACCGATACTTCCTCTTGCAGAGATCTCTAAAATTTCTGCCCCTCCAAAAATATTACGTATTAGGAGAGATCCTCCAAAACCAATTCCAAAAGCTTGAATATTTGAAGTTGATATATCAAAATCTATGTTAGTGCTATATTTTTTTCTAGGAGTTAGTAGAATATTGGCAATAAGGTTTTTTCCTGTTGGGTCTTTTGGGTCGTTCTTGTATCTTATATTTGGATATTTAAACGTTCTTAGGTTGTTGATTTGATTATGAGTAAGTGTACGATCTTTATCTCTAAATATTTTACCAGGAGTAATTAAGACAGAATTTGTGATTGCTTTACGAGTATACTTTATCTTATCAAAACCATAAATATGATAGCCTTTATAAGAAGTGCTGTCTTTGGGTTTTTGATTTCTGTTTTGATAAGAGTAATCAGTAAAAACATTTACTTTGCTTATTTTGTGGACCTTAAAAGGAGCTCTCGTAGTAGAATCTCCAATGGTAACAGGGCGATTTTTTATTAGTAGATTGAGGTTTACTTTATGGTCAGTACCAATAGTATCTGCATCAAATTTTATAAATTGTTTCTCAAAATGAAATAACCCTGAGTTTCTGTATAGAGAGGTTAGTCGTTCGCGTTCAGATTCTAGATCCAGAGTTTTGTATTGTTGTCCAGAAATAATAGCAGACTTGTCTATATGAAGTCTATATATAGAATCTGCAACTTTAGAAGCAATTTTAGTGTTTAGAGAATCAATAAAATAAGGATGATGAGGTTTTACAAAGTAATCTACAGAGGCTTTTTTAGTGTCCTCTTTTGTGATTTTATAATCTATTTTATTATTAAACCATCCATTGTTCCAATAATATGACTGAAGTCTTTTTACAGAACGTTTGACTTTGGATTCATTTATTATAGAAGGAGGTTCTCCAGTGCTTTTTAGCCATTCATTAATACGGTGCAGTCCTACGCCTAATCGATCCACTTGTTTTTTGGATAGCAATTTTATTAATTTTTTTTCTCGATTTGGTGTTCTGGTCAGCCAATCTTGATATAGTGAATCCTGATTTGTTTTAGCAAGATTATATATATGTAGTCTAATAGGGATTCCTAGTAGTTTGATATTTGGTTTTTGGTATAATTGACTATACAATTTAGGGTCTTTGCTTTTAGTACTATCAACAAAAATTTGATTGTTGTCTAGTAAGTACTTTTTTTCTGGTACTCTTTTTACCGCATTACATGAAAATAAAAAAGCGATAGTTAGCGTAATTAATAATATTTTTGTCAGAAAGTGTTTCAACCCGAATTTATTCATTGATTCAAAAATACATTATTTGTATGGTTAGCAAAAACCAAAAGAAACTAATAAATAGTTTATATCAAAAAAAGTACCGAAAACAACATGGGTTGTTTGTTGTAGAAGGTAAAAAAGTAATAAAAGAACTGTTAGAAGCTGGATTTAAGCTTCATTCTGTTTATACAACAGAAGCAAATATCTTTGATTGCCCCGAAGAATTAATGTGGAGTACAACCAAGGAAGAGTTAAAACAGATTAGTTTTTTGACAACACCTCAGGTGGCTGTAGCTCTTTTTTATGTGCCTAAATCTGAAGAAGTGAGATCAGAAGGGGTTATTTTGGTATTAGATGATATACGTGACCCTGGTAATTTGGGAACTATCATTAGGTTGTGTGATTGGTTTGGAATTAAAGATTTGGTTTGCTCCATGCAAACAGTAGATTGTTATAACCCAAAAGTTATTCAAGCAACTATGGGGTCAATAACAAGAGTGAATATTAATTATTTGGATTTGAAAGATTTTTTAAATTCAAAACAATCAAATGTGAGAGTTTTTGGAACTTTTATGGATGGACGCTCTATTTATGAAGAGAAATTGACTGAGAATGGAGTGATTGTTATGGGGAATGAAGCAAACGGGATTTCTTCTGAAATACAAGAATTGATTACCGATAGAATTACAATACCACGATTTGGATTACATAAAAAAACAGAAAGTTTAAATGTAGCTACGGCAACAGCTATAGTTCTCAATGAATTCAAAAGACCATGATTTATAACTACTGAAAAGTAAAGTTTATAAATACTCCTCTTGTAGACATTTTATCTATAGTAGAAGTATAAGGACTATTAGGGTCGTTATCTTTTATGAGCTCATCAGACATTGCAAAGACACCTCTTATTGATGGCGTAAATTTAAAATAGTGTAAATATAAATCTACACCAAAACCAATTTCATAGTAATTAGTGTTTGTTTTCATTCTAAATTGCCCAGCACTATTATCATCAGGGTTATCCTCGTTACTGGATAAATTTATAGAGGTAGAAACACCTCCAACAATAAAAGGTTTTATGTTGTTGATTCTTTTTGTTGATACCTTTAGTAATAACGGGATGTGAACATATGTAGATTTAACTTCTCTTACAGACTGAAGGTTTGAAGTAAATTCAGGGTTAGAAAATTCTAAATTCCTGGTATTGAATGTTACCATTGGTTCTAATCTCAAGTCTAGATAGTCATTTATTCTCATGTTCCCTAAGAGTCCAACGCTAAACCCCGTTGAGGCATCATGTATAATATCTGTGTCTAGTGGAGCATCTGCGGTATAATCAAAATTAAAATCATAAAAATTAAACCCAAGAATATAACCATAACTAAATCGTGGTTTATCAAAATTCTGGAGATTTTGTACTTTTTCTTTAGTAAATAGCTGTGCGCTCAGGTTTTGAGTACATGCTAAAACAATTAGTAAGATAAATATTCTTTTCATGTAAATTAAAATTAACCTTTTACTAGTTTATATCTTCCTTGTCATTTGTTTTGGGACTACGATTATCTTAGTCACTTTTTTGTGCTTTTTTATTTTTTGGTTGCGGTATAAATAGTTGCAACGCCAAAAGTTCTAGGATTATCTTTGACTTCTATAAACCCGATTTTTTTCAAAATATTGTTGAATGCTTCTCCATAAGGAAAAGCAGCAGCACTTTTGCTTAGGTATGAATAAGCAGTTTTGTCTTTAGAAAATAACCGTCCGATAAGGGGGAGGATTTTTGTAGAATAGAGGTTGTAGCCTTGTTTATATGGTGCCTTAGTTGGTATAGATGTTTCTAGGACGACAAAAATACCACCAGGTTTAAGCACTCTAAGAATTTCTGAAAGGCCTTTTTCAAGATTTTCAAAATTTCGTACTCCAAACGCTACTGTAATTGCATCAAAATAATTTTCTTTATAAGGTAGATTCTCACTATCCCCTTGAACCATACTAATAATGGTGTTTAATTTTTTTTCTGCGATTTTATGTTTCCCTATTTCTAGCATTCCACTAGAAATGTCAAGACCTATAATTTCAGAAGCACCAGTTTGTGATAGATTAATTGCAAGATCACCAGTTCCTGTAGCAACATCCAATATTCTTTTTGGATTTGTTTTGCCAACAAGTTGAACCACTTTCTTTCGCCATTTGATGTCAATACCAAAAGAAATAACACGATTTAGTCCGTCATAGTCTTCTGATATAGTATCAAACATCTCTGCAACCTGTTCTTTTTTAGATCTGGTTTTGTCTTTATATGGAGTTATTTTTTCTGACATTCAAAAAATTTAGGCAAATATACATTTTTGATATTGAACTTATCCTGAGTTTTTCTCTTTAAGCAAAAAATATACTATGGGTAGAATACCTTCTATATGATATCTTATTAGTAAGAAGAAAAAAAAGTAGAGAGTCTATTTGTAATGAAAGAATCCTTAATTTCTGGTGGAAAAGAAGTTTTGTATTCGTTTTTTTAAGATGAATATAGATGGTTTTTACAATAATTATGCAATGATATGGGTTGTTTTGTAGAGAGTTAGGTGCTAGTGTGTGTCTAGATTTTACCAGTTAGCCAATTTACATTATCTTTGTAGACTTTTATATGCTAAGATGTAGATTTTTTACTATTTCAACATAAATAATATGTCTTGGTTTTACTTTACCTATAGATTAGATGAAAAACAATAAACTTAACCAATGAAAATCATTATTGCCGGAGCTGGTGAGGTAGGATTTCATTTGGCCAAATTTCTCTCGTTTGAGTCTCAGGATATCACACTTATAGATACAGATAAGGAATGCCTTAATTATGCAGATACACATTTGGATATTAGGGTTATCAAAGGAGACTCTACTTCTATTGCCATTCTAAAAGAGGCAAGAGTAGATAATGTTGATATGGTGATCAGTGTTACTTCTAGCGAGACTACAAATATTACGATATGTGTATTAGCAAAACAACTTGGAGCTAAACGAACGATTGCAAGGATTTCTAACACAGAATTTATAGAAAACAAAGAAGAAGTAGGGTTTATTAAATTTGGTATAGATGAGCTGATTTCTCCAGAAGCACTAGCTGCTAGTGAGATAGAGTTGCTTCTTAATCAATCAGCATTCCATAATAGTTACGAGTTTGAGAATGGAGCGTTAACTATGGTGGGTACAACCTTATCAAAAGAAGCTTTGTTTGTTGGGAAAACAGTAAGAGAGGCGGCAGAAGTGTTTCCGGAACTACATTTTATGCCTATAGCTATTCAACGCTATGGGACTCAATATACTTTGATACCAAGAGGCGATACAACTTTCAAAGAAAATGATCAAGTGTATTTTGTAACTTCAAAGGGAGGGGTAGAAGAACTTTATAAGTTGACAGGAAAGGTAAAAGAACAAATCAAAAATGTTATGATCCTAGGAGGTAGTAAGATAGGTTATAAAACCTCTCTCGATCTTTGTGATCATAAATTTAGAGTAAAACTAATAGAAAAAGATAAAGAAAAAGCTTTTGATCTGGCAGATGATTTGCCTAATGCAATGATAATAAATGGTGATGGACGCAATGTAGAGCTGTTGCAAGAAGAAGGTATTAATGCGATGGATGCTTTTATTGCGGTTACTGGTAATTCTGAAACTAATATTATGTCTTGCTTGGTAGCAAAATCTAAAGGAGTAAGAAAAACAATTGCTCTTGTAGAGAATATGGATTATTTTCAGTTGTCTCATTCTATTGGAATAGATACATTGATAAATAAAAAACTTTTGGCTGCCAATAATATCTTTAGATTTATTAGAAAAGGAGAGGTTGTTGCGATGACCAAACTTAATAATATGAATGCTGAGCTGTTAGAGTTTGTTGTGAAATCTACATCAGAGGTGAGTGATAATTTGATAAAAGACTTAGACTTTCCACGATCGGCTATAATTGCAGGAGTTATTAGAAATGGAGAAGGAATGATCCCTCTGGGAGATTTTTATATTCAAGCAGGAGACAGGGTAGTAGTATGTTGTTTGCCAAAATCAATAAAAAAAATAGAAAAGCTTTTCCTCTAATATGTACAAGGTAAACTATAGGATTATTTCACATATCATGGGGCTTTTGTTGCTCTGCAATGGTGGGTTTATGTTGATGGCAACGATTGTTAGCTTTATATATAAAGATGGCGTTACATTACAAATTATGATGGCATCTTTGGCTACCATGTTTGTTGGGATTGCATTGATGTTTGTGACTAGAAATCACCAAAAAGTAATCAATAAAAAAGACGGGTATATTGTAGTGACATTTGGTTGGATATTTATGTCTCTAAGTGGAACTTTACCGTATTTATTTTCTGGAGCAATACCATCTATTACCAATGCGTTTTTTGAAACGATGTCTGGGTATACTACTACTGGAGCGTCTATCCTTAATGAAATTGAAATTATTCCTAAAGGTGTTTTGTTTTGGCGTAGTTTAACTCATTGGATTGGTGGTATGGGGATCATCGTATTGGCAATTGCCATTTTACCTCTTTTAGGTATAGGTGGAATGCAGCTATTTGCAGCAGAAGCTCCAGGGCCTAGTGCAGATAAGTTACATCCTAGAATTACAGATACTGCAAAACGATTGTGGTTGATTTATGTTGGATATACTGCAGCAGAAACTATTCTTTTAAAACTTGCAGGAATGAATTTCTTTGATGCAATTAATCATGCATTAAGTACTTTATCTACTGGTGGATTTTCTACCAAAAATGCAAGTGTTGCTTATTGGAATGATCAACCAATAATACAGTACATTATTATATTGTTTATGTTTTTGGCAGGTATGAATTTTGTACTTAGTTATTTTGGGTTTAAAGGAAAAGTTCAGAAAATAATTAAAGATGAGGAGTTTAAGTTTTATTCTCTCTTTGTAATTGTGTTTACATTGATCGCTGCAGTAGTGATATATTATAGAGCAGATGTAACGATTTCTTCTATAGATCATCCTATGGTGTGGGGGAGAGCAGAAAGTGCTTTTAGGCATGCATTATTTCAAGTCTTGGCAGTGATAACCACTACAGGGTTTGTGAGTGCAGATTTTACCATGTGGACTCCTTTTTTAACAGTTTTTTTCTTCGGGATTATGTTTTTAGGGGGATCTGCTGGGTCAACATCAGGAGGAATAAAAGTGATGAGACACTTGATTACAATTAGAAATGGGATTTTAGAATTTAAACGAACGTTGCATCCAAGAGCAGTATTACCTGTGCGATATAATACTAGAGCGGTTTCTAAAGAGATCGTGTTCAATATACTTGCCTTTTTTATACTGTATATGCTTTCATTTATAATTGGAGCTGTTGTGTTGGGGGCATTAGGGCTAGATTTTGAAACCGCAATAGGAGGGGCAGCTTCTTCTTTAGGGAATATAGGTCCAGCCTTTGGTAAGCTTAGCCCAGTTAATAACTTTGACGTATTGCCTGATTTTGGGAAATGGTGGTGTAGTTTCCTTATGTTGATAGGTAGGTTAGAGCTTTTTACAGTGTTGATACTTTTAACCCCATTTTTCTGGCGTAATAGATAGCACTAATAAAATAACTGTATTTATATTATTGCATCTGCCATTCCCATGAAGAATTTGGGATCATAGGCCATAATTCTGTAACTTTTTTGATAGTGTCTTTTACGGTGCCTTTGATGCTCTCAGGTTCCATGTCTTCAATAAAAAAGATGTCTAATATCGACTCATAGTATACAGCATAATTAATGCTTAATTCTCGATCTGGTTTGATGTTTAAAATTTCATCATCTGTCGTTTGAGAAACGTCAAAATTTTCTTTAAAAATTTGAAGGATATTTTTTTTGACGATACGTTCTTTTTCTAGAGTATTCATAATGATTGTGGCGTTAAGTGGTTTTTTCTGAACATATGCTTTGTGGTGAAAAACAAGTATTCATGGGTATGATAAAAAGTATAACTCTAATTTCGTTTTTTTAGTATCAAAAAATGTTTTTTTATGTTGTAAAATAAGGTTAAAATTTGTTTGTGTTTTCTTAAAAAATAAAAAAACCGATTACCTTATTATAAGGTAATCGGTTTTTTAGTGGCTTATTTTGTTGACTGTGTTTAGCTAATAGCTTTCTTTATTCGTTTGACAGCCTCTTTGATCTCTTCTGTACTAGCGGCATAAGAAATTCTAATGCTATTATCATTTCCAAAAGCAACACCAGTTACAGTTGCAACATTAGCTTTTTCCAGTAGAAACATGGAGAAATCTGTAGCATTTTTGATAGTTGTTCCCTCTATAGTTTTTCCAAAATAATATGAAACATCAGGAAAAACGTAAAAAGCACCTTCTGGTTCGTTACATTTAAAACCAGGGATTTCAGATAATAAGACTAAGATTAGTTTTCTTCGTTCCTTAAACTCATCTACCATGTATTGGATTTTACTTACGGGAGCTTCAAGAGCAGTAATTACAGCGCGTTGAGCAATACAATTTGCTCCACTGGTTACTTGCCCTTGTATTTTGTTGCAAGCTCGAGCGATTGTAGTTGGTGCTCCAATATAACCGATTCTCCAACCCGTCATGGCAAAAGCTTTGGCAACTCCATTTACAGTTACTGTTCTGTTGTGCATATCGTCAAATTCAGCCATTGATGCATGACTACCTATATAGTTGATGTGTTCGTATATTTCATCACTTACTACAATGATATCTGGATATTTCTGTAATACATCTGCTAGAGCTCTTAATTCTTCTTTGCTGTATATAGATCCACTAGGGTTACAAGGTGAGCTATACCATAACATTTTTGTATTAGGAGTAATGGCTTTTTCTAATTGTTCAGCCGTCATTTTAAAATCAGTATCAATAGAAGTTTTGACTTCTACAGGTACACCTTCAGCAAGTTTTACAATGTCGCTGTAACTTACCCAATATGGGCAGGGTAGTATAACTTCATCTCCAGGGTTTAGGTATACTTGAGCAACATTATAAAGAGATTGTTTGGCACCTGTTGATACTACAATTTGAGATCTGTCATAAGTAAGATTGTTATCACGTTTGAACTTTGTGATAATTGCATCTTTTAGTTCAACATAACCATCAACAGGAGTGTATGAGTTGTAGTCGTCATTTACCGCTTGTATTGCTGCTTCTTTGATGAAATCGGGCGTATTAAAGTCGGGTTCTCCTAGGCTTAAACCAATAATGTCTTTTCCTTCTCCTCTTAGCTCACGTGCTTTTGCTGCCATGGCTAGAGTAGCTGATGCTTTTAATGCATTAATTTTGTCTGATAACTGGATGTTTGTTTCTGATATTTGTGTGCTCATTTGTTAATCTGGTAAATAAAAGTTATGATTATTGTATAGCTGGTTTCATTCCCATTTCTTTAAGATGTCTAAAGTGTGCAATAACAGCCTTGCGTGTCGTTTTATATTCATTATATGGGAGATTGCATTCTAAAGCAGTTTGTTTTACAATCTTAGAAATTTTGGAATAATGAATATGACTTATGTGCGGGAAAATATGATGCTCTACTTGATGGTTTAACCCACCAGTAAACCAATTAACTATTTTGTTTCTTGTTGAAAAATTAACAGTGGTAAATAATTGATGTATAGCCCAAGTGTTTTTCATAGTTCCTGTTTTATCGGGTACAGGCATTTGCGCTTCTTCTACCATATGTGCTAATTGAAATACAACACTTAATATCAGTCCAGCAACATAATGCATGATAAAAAACCCTATCAAAATTTTCCACCAAGCAATAGACATAATGATCATTGGAACTACGATCCAGATCATAAGGTATATTATTTTGGTAATGACTACCGTGCTCCATTGTTTTAAGGGACTTGGGAGTTTACCATAAGAAAGTTTGCGGGCAAGATAATTTTTTGTTTGTTTGAAATCTGTTGTCAATGCCCAGTTAAAAGTTAATAAACCATATAAGAATATAGAGTAATAGTGTTGAAACTTATGAAAACGTCTCCATTTTGAATGTTTAGTGAAACGAATAATTCTACCAGCATCCATATCTTCATCATGACCATGAATATTGGTGTATGTATGATGCAATACATTGTGTTGTACTTGCCAGTTATATACATTTCCTGCAAGAATATACATGCTGCCTCCCATCAGTTTATTGATCCATTTTTTTGAAGAATATGATCCGTGATTACCATCATGCATGACATTCATTCCTACTCCAGCCATTCCTACTCCCATTACAATAGTGAGTAGTAACATCCACCATTGAGAAATATCTAATGTAAGAATTAAGAAATATGGGGTTAAGAATAGTGAGAACATAATAATTGTCTTGAAGTGTAACCTCCAATTTCCTGTTCGCTTAATGTTGTTTTCTTTAAAATATAGATTAACACGTTTATTTAGTGTCTTAAAGAATTTAGTTGAATCTACTCTGCTAAAACGTATATCGGGTGTAGTCATAAGTCCTGTGATTTAGGACAAAACGATGTTTGTCATAAAAATATTGGGTAAAGTTAGGTATTTAAATTTTTTTAAGTCTTTAAAAAGAAGTAAAATATATCAGTTTAACACGTATTTTTACACTTTAATTTATTTTGTTAAAAATGGACATTTTACTCAAGTACTTTCCTGAACTTACAGATGAACAGGTGATTAAGTTTTCGAAACTAGAAGAATTATATAAAGAATGGAATGCTAAGATTAATGTTATTTCTCGTAAAGACATAGAATCTTTGTATGAACGACATATTTTACACTCTTTAGGAGTGGCAAAGATTATGCAGTTTAAACCTGATACCCGTATACTAGATGTAGGAACAGGAGGGGGATTTCCTGGGGTACCATTGGCAATTTTGTTTCCAGATACTCAGTTTTATTTAGTTGATGTTATTGCAAAAAAAATAAAAGTGGTGAATGAAGTGGTACAGGCATTGGAGCTGCCAAATATAAAAGCAGAACAACGCAGAGCAGGAACGTTTGATGATCGTTTTGATTTTATAGTAAGCCGTGCTGTAACCAACATGCCAGATTTTGTGAAATGGATACGAAAAAATATAGCAAAAAAAAGCCAGCACGAATTGCATAATGGTATTTTGTATCTTAAAGGAGGGGACTTGGCTGAAGAATTAGCTCAGTTTCCTAAAGCTATAGAGCATAACCTTTCGGATTATTTTGAGGAGGATTTTTTTGAAACAAAGAAGGTAGTGTACTTGCCTTTGAAATATAAAATTTAAAAAAAAGTAAATACTTTTTTGAGTGTATCACTTGTAGATTTTTGGAGTCTGCAATAAAAGTGGCGTAGATGGAAGTTTATATCAGTTATACTTTGAATTTTATTACGGTAAATTCAAAGTGTAAATGGTATTACTCATTTAGATTTATTCGCATTTCTACAAAATGTTTTTCAAAACCTGCTTTTTCATAAGCTTTGATAGCTCGTGGGTTTTTCTCATATACAGTAAGTCTGATCTCTTTAATACCTTTTGTTTTAAACCAGTTATTGAGTGTTTGTAGTATTTGTTGACTTATGCCTTTACCTCTAAAGGTTTCTTCAACATATATGAATCCAATATAACCTAACTGTTTTTGTTCAAAAAAATCTTTTCTGTCTCTAATTTGTCCATATCCACTTCCTACGACTTTACCATCAATTTCTGCAACAATAACCTCTGTGTGTTTTGCGGTTATGTAAGATTCAATATCATAGTAAGATATTTTCCCCTTTTTTAGTGTTGGGTCCATAGGGCGTTCCGTTTCAATGATTTTTTGCTCAAAATGCAATAAAACAGGAAGGTCTTCTATATGTGCGGGTCTTATAGTCATAATGTAATAGAAATAAATATGATATAAATTAAATAAAAAAGCGCCTATTTGGCGCTTTTTTATTTAATTTATGTTGATTACTCTCCTAAGAAAGGGTATCTGTAATCAGCTGGAGAAACGAAAGTTTCTTTTATCATACGAGGAGATACCCAACGTAATAAGTTAAGGTATGATCCTGCTTTGTCATTTGTTCCTGATGCTCTAGCGCCTCCAAATGGTTGTTGGCCTACTACAGCTCCTGTACATTTATCATTTATATAGAAGTTACCAGCACAGTTTTCTAATGCTTTGGTAGCTTCAGCTGCAGCATAACGATCTGTAGAGAATATCGCTCCTGTTAAAGCGTACTCACTTGTACCGTCAACAAGCTCCAATGTTTCGTTCCATTGGTTGTCATCATAAACATAAATAGTAATTACAGGTCCAAATAGCTCAGTACACATTGTTGTGTATTTAGCATCTTTGGTAACAATTACGGTTGGTTCAATGAAATATCCTTTGGATTTATCATAGTTACCACCAGCAATAATTTCTGCATTAGTATCATTTTTTGCTTGATCAATGTATTTAGCGATTTTATCAAATGACCCTTCATGGATTACAGCAGTGATAAAATTACTCATATCCTCAGGAGATCCCATTTTGAAAGATGCAATGTCTTCTTTTAAGAATTTCTCTACATCTGCCCATAAACTTTTTGGGATATATGCTCTAGATGCAGCACTACATTTTTGTCCTTGAAACTCAAAAGCTCCACGAGATATTCCTGTAGCTACTTGTTTAGCATTAGCGCTTGGGTGAGCCATGATGAAGTCTTTACCACCAGTCTCTCCTACAATTCTAGGATATGTCTTGTAGTTGTGGATATTAGCTCCTATTTTTGCCCAAATATCTTTGAATACATGAGTGCTACCTGTAAAGTGAACTCCTGCAAAATCAGAACTAGCTAAAACAGTATCAGTAATCATTACAGGGTCTCCGTATACTACATTGATTACTCCGTCAGGTACTCCAGCCTCTTTAAAAATATCAACAATGATTTTTGCAGAATATATTTGGCTGTCACTAGGTTTCCATACAACAGTATTCCCCATCAAAGCAGCACTAGCAGGAAGGTTACCTGCAATTGCTGTAAAATTGAATGGAGTGATAGCATATACAAAACCTTCAAGCGGTCTATATTCTAGTCGGTTCCATGCAGCAGATGTAGAGTATGGTTGGTCCTCATAGATTTGAGTCATAAATTCCACATTAAAACGTAAGAAATCTATAAACTCACATGCAGCATCAATTTCTGCTTGAAATATATTTTTAGACTGAGCAAGCATAGTTGCTGCATTGATTTTTGCACGGTATGGTCCAGCAATAAGTTCTGCAGCTCTCAAAAATACTGCCGCACGTTGCTCCCAAGGGAGATCGGCCCATTTTTTTCTTGCTTCAATAGCAGTGTCAATAGCTTGTTGTATATGTTGCTTTTCTGCTTTATGGTATATTCCTAATGAATGTTGGTGATCGTGAGGAGGATTCATAGTGCCTGTATCCCCAGTTTTTATTTCTTCACCATTAATGTATAAAGGTACATCTATTGTTGAGTTGTACATTGCTTTGTATGTAGCCAGAACCTCTTCTCTTTCTGGTGTTCCAGGAGCATACGATTTTATGGGCTCATTTATTGCAGTAGGAACTTGAAAAAAACCTTTTGCCATGATGTGATGTGTTAATTTAAATTAGTAAGAATGTATTTGTCTAATGAATTAGTCATTTAAGATAGCAAAGATAGAAAATTATATAGGCTAAAATTTATTTTAACTTAGATTATGTATTAGAACTTTAGTATAGGAGTAAGAATCATAATAAAATAGTCTGTTTTATTGTGGTTTCAGCGTTAAATTAGAGTTTTTAATGTGAAATCTGAGTTTGAGGTTTTATGTCAAAAAAAATAGCATTGTATTTTGCTTTAAGAACATATTTAAGGAGTCTAATTTTTTTTGTAAGTTGTATAATGATTAACAGACTCAATTGCCTATGTGTACAGTTACTTTAATTCCAATTCAGGAAAATAATTTTATATTAACATCAAATCGAGATGAAGCGATCAACCGAAAAACACTACTACCTGAGTTCTATCAGGTCAATAAAACTAGAATGTTGTTTCCTAAAGATGCTGTGGCTGGAGGTACTTGGATAGGGCTTAGTGATAAAAATACAATGATATGTTTGCTTAATGGTGGTTTTGAAAATCATAAACGATTATCATCCTATAGAAAAAGTAGAGGAGTTGTGGTAAAAGATTTGCTAGAGTCGGATCATTTAGAAAAAACAATTTCAGAATATTCATATAGAGGTATTGAGCCTTTTACTATTGTTGCTGCCAATTGGAAATCTGACCTTTTGTTTTTTGAGTTGGTTTGGGATGGGAAACAAAAACATTTTAGAAGGCTAGAGAAAGATACCTATATATGGTCTTCTTCTACATTGTATACCAAAGAAATGAAAGCAACACGTAGAGAGTGGTTTAATTCTTATGAAAAACAACACACGCTTACTTCTGATTCTCTATTAGATTTTCATAAGAATGCAGGGGTGGGTGATAAAAATATT
The DNA here is from genome assembly GCF_002924285.1 of Aquimarina sp. I32.4. Taxonomy (NCBI): domain Bacteria; kingdom Pseudomonadati; phylum Bacteroidota; class Flavobacteriia; order Flavobacteriales; family Flavobacteriaceae; genus Aquimarina; species Aquimarina sp. I32.4. The sequence goes on from NZ_PGUB01000013.1 coordinate 54,320, forward strand.
GATTTGCAGATAGATAGAGGGGGTTTGAAAACCAGAAGTGTAACTCAGATTGTAAAAAATGAAGAAGCGCTTGCTATGCGATATGAAAATTTACATAACCAAGAAGTTAGTACAGTGGCTTTTGAAACCATTACAGCCCAATAAGGTTAGTTTTAAATTAAAAAAAATTGGATTATACAGGTAAAATAATTTCACTTGCTTATCCCGATACTTTTGTAAAGCACTCAGATGAGTCTTCTACAAAAGTGCTGTTAGCTTTTGGTTTGGGTAGGCGTAATTATATTAAAGCAGGACATGCTGCTTTTGTGCTTATTGATAATAAAACGGGTAAGGCAGAATATTATGATTTTGGAAGGTATATTACTCCTCAAGGATATGGTAGGGTAAGAAGTGCGATTACAGATGTAGAGCTAGAAATTCCTTTTAAGGCCGTTTTTACGCCAGAACAAAAATTAGCGAATACCGAAGAGTTTTTGCTTTGGCTAGAAGCAAATCCTGATAAAACTCATGGAGATGGTAGGCTGGTAGCTTCTGTATGTGACTATATCAATTATAAGGATGCAAAGGATTTTGTGCTATCTGTTCAAAATAAAGGGAGCATTCTATATAAAGCATTTGGAAAAGAAGGAAGTAATTGCTCAAGAATTGTAACAGATACTATCTTGGCAGGTACAGATTATGCAAAAATAAGAAAGCCATTATTGCGAAATAAATTGTTTACACCTAGTCCCCTAGGAAATGTGCAAAAAGCAGCCGCAGGAAACCCATTGTATCAGGTGGAGCAAGGAAAAGTAAATGTGTATCCTGGATCAGTTTTTAGAGAGAATCTTACTAATTATTTTGATAAAAATATTCCTGATTTTAAAGGAGAATCTTCTGTAGATGCAAAAGAGGTTTTAAAAGAGGCTCATTTTCTTTCGGGTACAGGGAGTAGTGCTTATTTTAGATTAGATCAATCTATAGGAAATGATATTTTTGAAGTAAAAAGATACACAGCTAGTGGTCAAAAAGATTTTAAAGGTCTTTTTAAAGCTGTAGAAAATAAGTTTGATAGCACTAGGAAATATAATTTTGTGTATGATTCTAATTGTAAATATTGCCATATAGAGCAAAATGGTAGAAAAATACGATTAGAACTTGTAAGAAGAATTGATTAATTAAGGGCAAAAGGAGCACTTAATTTAAAACGAGGAATTGTAACTTTAAATCTTCTGGTAGACGTAAAGTTTACCATGTTATAATGTCCCTGCATAGCGCCAAAAGGAGAACTTAATAAACAGCCGCTATTATAGGTGTGAGATTCACCAGGTTTTAATACTGGTTTTTTGCCAATAACGCCTTCTCCTTCAACTATCTCGGTGTTGTTTAGTGCGTCTCTGATCTCCCAAAAACGAGAAGTGAGTTGTACAGAATCTTTGCTTTGATTCTCTATGGTAATTCGATAACCAAAGGCAAAATGAATCTTATGGTTCTTGTAAAAAGTACCTTCGAAGGTGGTGTCCACCGAAATTTTTATGCCTCTGGTAATTTGCTGTACCATATTAAAATATAAAGACCGATCCTACAATAGTTAATATAGAACCAATGCCTGCTAAGATAAAAAATAATATATTTACTAACAGAAATTTAACAATAGTTTTTCCTCTTCTTTGATTATAAAATTTTCGCATTGCCTTATATAAGTAAAATAAAAAGACAAGCATTGCAATCCCGAACATGCTATTGATGTTAGTAATTTTGGTAATCAAAATAGAAAAACCTATTACGATAAAGAACATGGTTTGGGTGTGAAATATGAACACAAGGTGCTCCATGTAGTTAAAAGGTCTTCTGGCGTATAAAAGCCACATGCTTAAGGCGAAAAATGGAAGGAAGAAGAATATTATGAAGGGTAGTTTGTTGAATATAAACTCAAAAAATTCTTGTCCATAGTTTTCTTCGATTGATTTAGTTTTTAAAACTCTATGGTAAATGTATTTGTTGAATTGGTTTTTGTTATGTTTCAGTTCTGATAGAGCTCTATAAGTAGATGTTTCTTTTGTTTTCTCATAATGATCATTATACATAGACCATAGCCTGAAGCCTCTGTTGAAAAAGCTAATGCTATCTATTTGTTCTTGTGAATAATAAGTGACTTCTTCGGGTTCGAGTTCTTCATCATTCAATAAGGGGAGTTCTTCTATCTTTAAGATTTCATTGCTGATTGCTTCTTTATTAGATGTAGGAATTCCTTTAGTTGCCAATATCTGATTGCTAATTTTTTGCTTTAACGAATCATCCATTGTAATGTTTTCTTTGATTGCGCTAACAGCATCTTTTCCAATATTGACTTGGCCTTCGACCTCTGTTCTGAAACCATCAAAATCAATGAATAAACCATTAATAATAAAAAAGATAATAGAAACACTCAGGTAAAATCGAAAAGGATTGGCGTACTTTACTCTTTTACCTTGAATATATTCTTTAGAGATTTTTCCTGGTTTAAAGAGTAATGCTACAATAGTATGTCTTAAACGAGAATCATAAGAAAATATACTGGCAAAAAACTCGTTAAAAAAATCTTTAAGCGATAGTCTTTTGTTGGTGTTAATTTGACCACAATTATGACAATATCTATCAATAAGATCTAATGGCACTCCACAATTAAGACATTCATTACCTCTGTACTCTTTTAAGAATCTCCCTATTTCTTTCATTGTTCTTGGCTGATGATGTTTTCTAAAGGGGCTAAAAGTAATAGTATTTTATTACAATCTAAAAAACCAAGGGAATATTCCTAGTTTGTGATGGTAGAGGAGTTTCCTGTGCCTTTTCCTATAGCTCTGTCATAGCGCGCTCCAGGGGCTCTGTAGTAGGGGATCACGGTGTATTCATTTTCTGTTTCATCAAAATTACCACTAATAAATCCTGGGTCTATGGTTCCATCTGGTTTTAAAAGAACATACTTATAATTATAAAATCCTTGTTTAAAAAGCCTTTTGTTGTAGTACAATCCATTTTCCTTATTGTATTCAAGAAGGGTAGAGTCGTCCAGATGATAATTGTTGAAATTCCCATAGAGGTGAATTTCCCCACCATCTAAAGGTTCATAACATTCTAGAGAAAAGTGCATCCATACATAGTCAGCTTCTACAGAATTGTCATCAGCGTCAAGATTACGAATGACAAAATTACCATTAATGTCAGGGTTGTAAGTATATCTGCGATTAGCTCTTACAGTGTTGGTGTATAGGTAGTTATGGTAAATATCTTTAAGATCGATGCTTCTTGTGCTTGTATTAGATGCTCTTACGTCTTTACTATCAAAAAACAGATATTCATTACTGCCCCAAAAACTGGATTCTTGGTCATATTTGTAAACTAATTTATCTGCGATAGTGAATTGAGGAGTTAAATTTGTGATAGAGTAGTTTAGGTTGTTGTTTTGAATAACTAAAGTTTTTATGTTTTGTCTAGGGTTTCTTATGATTTGACTAGGAGAACTAATTTCAAATTGAACAGATTGTTTGGTGTCAATAAAATCTAAATTCCTAGATCTTTTAGTGTATACTTTTACAGAAGAAAGAGGTTCGTAGATGATAAATTTTCGTGAGAATACAACCTCGTCATAATCATCGTATACCTCAATGATATAGTTGCCACTTACTTTAAAGCCTCTAGTATCTTCATTTGGGATGCTTAGCCTATAATGACTATACATTTGTAAAGTATTGAAAGAGTTTTCATAATTGAGAATTCTGATTTCATCAAAACCATTTAAATATTCGTTTTTGTATAAAGAAGAAGGAGACCAGTTAAAATTGCAATGACGAATTCTATAATAATAATCTGCCTCATCACCGTTGATATCATCAAAAGAGAGTTTTAATGGTTCTCCTAGCTTAAGAATAGGTGTGCCAGAAAACTTAGTATCAGTGTATAGACGAATGGTTCTTATGTGATTGGCTGTAGGGGATATGTTTGCAACTGGTTGAGCAAAAAAGTAATAAGGAAAGAAGAGTGTGAAAATGTAAAAAAATAGTGGTCGTTTTGATCTTACAGGCATGATATGATGATTGTTGGATGTAAATATAGGTAAAAAGCACTCGTTATAAAAAACAGATTCAGTACAGGGTTTATTGTTTGTTTTACTTTTTTTGTCTTTAAAAATTAAATTCAGTATTCTTTATTTAGAAAGAATATAAATAAAAATCTTATACCAATACCAGCTTTCAGGTACGTGTTTTAATTAGTAAATTTGCACGATTTTTTTAGTTAATTAACATAGACTACAAATATGTCAAAAGACATTCGTATCAGAAAAGGCTTAGACATTAAGCTTGTTGGCGAAGCAGAGAAAGTTACTGCAAATGCTACCAGAAGTAATGTTTATGCAATAAAGCCTGACGATTTTCACGGTATAGTGCCAAAGGTTATTGCTAAGCAGGGCACAGAAGTTAAAGCCGGCGAACCACTTTTTCACTCAAAGTCCAATGAAGAAATGCTGTTTCCTTCTCCCGTAAGCGGTGAGATAGTAGAGATTGTACGTGGAGCTAAGAGGAAAATTTTAGCTTTCAAAGTACTTGGAGATAAAGAGCAGAAGTATGCAGACTTTGGAGTAAAGGACGTGAATTCAATGAATAGAGATGAAGTAAAGTCTCATCTTCTACAATCAGGTTGCTGGCCTTTTATCAAACAACGCCCTTATGACGTAATTGCTAATCCAGAGGTAGCTCCAAAAGCTATTTTTGTCTCTGGTTATACTACAGCTCCATTGGCTGCGGATAGTGATTATGTACTATCAGGTAAAGAAAATGAAGTTCAGGTTGCAATCACAGCGTTGAATAAATTGACAGATGGAGAAGTGCATGTGTCTGTTGGTAAAAACAGCGATTCACCTCTTTCAGGTTTAAACAACGTAACAACTCATACTGTTTCAGGGCCACATCCTGCAGGTAATGTAAGTGTACAAATAGCAAATGTAGATCCAATTAATAAAGGAGAAGTTGTATGGGTGATAAACCCGCAAGACTTGGTTGTTATAGGAGAATTGTTGTTGACAGGTAGATTTAATGCCGAAAGAGTAGTTGCATTAGCAGGTTCTTCTGTTAAAAACCCAAAATATTTTAGAACAAAAATAGGAGCAGAGGTGTCTTCTGTAGTGTATGACTCAGGAGTAAATGATGAGGGTAATATAAGAGTTATTAGTGGTGATGTGCTTACAGGGGAAAATGTAAAGCCTGATGGTCACTTAGGGTATTATCATGATACCATAACGGTTATACCAGAAGGAGATGATTATGAATTCTTTGGTTGGAATAAGCCTATCTTTAATAAGATATCACCATCAAGAGCACTTACTTTTTCATGGTTGTTTCCTAATAAGAAATATGATCTTGATACAAATACAAATGGAGAACATAGAGCTTTTGTAGTAACAGGAAGTTATGAAGATGTGTTTCCATTTGATATATATCCTTTACAATTATTAAAAGCGTGTGCGGTAAATGATCTGGATGCGATGGAGCAACTAGGTATGTATGAAGTGGCTCCCGAAGATTTTGCTCTTACAGAGTTTATATGTGTGTCAAAACAACCACATCAGCAGATTATAAGAGAAGGATTAGACCTAATGTTAAAAGAAATAGGATAGAGCAATGGGATTAAAAGATAAATTACATAAACTAAAACTTAAGTATAAAGATAAAAAGATGGCCCCTGCATTCAATGCAATCCATACGTTTTTATACTTACCTAATGAGACAACGCATTCTGGCGCTCATGTTCGTGGAGCAGATGATTTGAAGCGGACCATGAATACTGTTATTATGGCGTTGTTGCCATGTTTGATATTTGGTATGTTTAATGCAGGATATCAACACCATGTAGCAGCAGGAGAAATTGATAAGATAAGCAACGGTTTTTTTAGCCCAGAATTTTGGTCTTTTGCGAACCTTACGGTAGGATTATGGAAAGTGTTGCCACTAGTCATAATTTCTTATGGAGTAGGACTTGCTGTAGAGGTTTTATTTGCAGTAATCAAGAAGCATGAGGTAGAAGAAGGATATCTTGTAACAGGAATGTTAGTGCCATTAATTGTGCCAATAGATACTCCATTATGGATGTTGGCAGTAGCAGTTATTTTTGGTGTAGTAATAGGTAAAGAAGTGTTTGGAGGAACAGGAATGAATATTCTTAACCCAGCATTGACTATAAGAGCATTTTTATTCTTTGCATACCCTACTTGGATGTCAGGAGACAAAGTGTGGGTGCACGGTGCAGTAGAAAGAGCAAGTGAGATTGCAGGAGGAGCAAAATTAGATGCTATATCAGGAGAAACAGTACTAGGTAGTTTAGCTCAAGGAAAAGAAATCTCGTATTCAGTATCAGATATGTTCTTAGGGTTTATACCTGGCTCAGTAGGAGAGACTTCTGCAATATTAATTTTATTAGCAGGACTATTCTTGGTTTTTACAAAAATAGGTAGCTGGAGAATTATGCTAAGTGGTGTGCTAGGAGCTCTTGCAATGGGGTTAATTTTTAATGGTGTAGTGAATGCAGGGTGGATTAGCGAAGGCAGTAAATTTTATAGCTTAATGAGTACAGAGTTCTGGCATCATTTGATTATAGGTGGTTTTGCATTTGGAATTGTATTTATGGCAACAGATCCTGTTACTGCATCTCAAACTAATAAAGGAAAATGGATATATGGATTCTTGATTGGGTTTATCTCAATATTGATTCGTGTGTTTAATCCGGCATATCCAGAAGGAGTAATGCTTGCAATTCTGTTAATGAATGTATTTGCACCAACTATAGATCATTATGTAGTTCAAGGCAATATTAAGAAGAGAATGAAACGTTTAAAACTTAAAACTGCGTAGATCATGGCTATTAATACAGATAAAAATTCATATACAATTATATTTGCCATAGCAATGGTGGTAGTGGTAGGTTCTCTATTAGCGTTTACGGCATCTTCATTGAAAGACAAAATAAATGCCAATAAACGTACAGAGAAACAGCAAAATATCCTGTTTGCTATGGGAGTTACAGATGCTGAAGACCCTAATGAATTTGTGCCAGCAGAAAAAGCTCAGGAATTGTTTGATAAATATGTAGGAGATGAGCAGTATATCATTACTGGGAGTTCTGCAAAGAAAACAACTGATGCTTTTGGTATAGAAGTAAAAAAAGAGAATGATAAGGTTAAGCAAGATGCTAATTACATTAGAAAACTACCTTTGTTTATAGGAAAAAAAGAAGGACAAGAATATTATGTTGTGCCTATGAGAGGAAATGGTCTTTGGGATGCGATCTGGGGATATGTTTCTTTAGATAAAGAATTCAAAACGGTAAAAGGAGCATTTTTTGACCATAAAGGAGAAACACCTGGATTAGGAGCAAATATCAAGGAAGCATACTTTAGAGATGATTTTATAGGTGAAAACATATTAGATGCATCTGGAAACTATAAAGGAATTACAGTAAAAAAAGGAAATGCAGATCCTAAAAATGTTGATAAAAGTGATAATGAGGTAGATGCTATGGCAGGAGCAACAATCACAGGTGATGGTGTTACTGCAATGGTAAAGAAAGGAATAAAAATGTATCAACCTTATTTCGAAACTTTAAAAAAATAAGAGATGGCTGAAGTAACAGAAGAAAAAGTTAAAGCAAAAGAGCCTAAAGAACCTTTGTTCTCTAAGAAAAATAAAAAATTATTAACAGACCCATTGGCAGATAATAATCCAATCACTATTCAGGTATTGGGTATCTGTTCTGCATTAGCAATTACTGCTCAGTTAAAGCCATCCATTGTTATGGCGATCTCAGTAATCTTTGTTTTAGGGATAGGTAATGTGGTAATTTCTCTTATGAGAAATATTATTCCTTCAAAAATTCGAATTATTGTTCAGCTAGTAGTGGTAGCAGCATTGGTGATCGTAGTAGATCAGGTGTTAAAAGCCTTTGCTTATACATTAAGTAAAGAACTTTCTGTATTTATTGGTCTTATTATTACCAACTGTATTATAATGGGGCGTTTTGAAGCCTTTGCTCTTGGTAATGGCCCTTGGAAATCCTTTTTAGATGGAGTAGGAAATGCTGCAGGGTACGGATTGTTATTGGTTATAGTAGCTTTTTTTAGAGAGTTATTGGGGTCAGGAACATTATTTGGTGTTAAGGTGTTAGGAGATCCAATAGAAAAAACTGGTCTATATGCAATCGGGTACGAGAATAATGGTTTTATGGTATTGGCTCCAATGGCATTGATTACTGTAGGAATTCTTATTTGGATACAGAGAAGTAGAAATAAAACATTAATTGAAGATCACTAGAAAGTTGAAAAATTGTTAGTTGGCAGTCTAAAAACTATCAATGATTAATCATCAACTAAAAACTGATAAAAAAATGGAGTATTTAGAATTATTTTTAAAATCAATATTTATAGACAACATGGTTTTTGCATTCTTTTTAGGAATGTGCTCATACCTTGCTGTTTCTAAAAAAGTTTCTACAGCTGTTGGTTTGGGAGCTGCGGTAATATTTGTACTTGCAATCACAGTACCACTGAATTTTTTACTTGATAAGTACATCCTGAAAGAAGGAGCTTTGGTATGGTTAGGAGCTGAGTATGCTGATTATGACCTAAGTTTTCTTACCTTTATTTTGTTTATTGCTACCATTGCTACAATGGTACAATTGGTAGAAATTATTGTAGAAAAATTCTCTCCGTCATTGTATAATTCGCTAGGGATATTTTTACCCTTGATAGCGGTAAATTGTGCAATATTAGGAGGATCATTATTTATGCAGCAAAAAGAGTTTGCAACCATATCTCATGCAGCGGTATATGGAGTAGGATCAGGGATAGGGTGGTTTTTAGCTATTTTGGCAATAGCAGCTATTCGCGAAAAAATTAGATACTCTAATGTGCCAGCTCCTTTGAGAGGGTTAGGGATCACATTTATCCTTACAGGGTTAATGGCAATCGGTTTTATGAGTTTCGGAGGAATGTTGACAGGTGGAGATGAAGAGGAAAAGAAAGAATCTAAGACTGTTCAGGTAGAAAAAGAGAAGACTACAAAAAAAGTAGCCCAAAATACTAACGTTACAATACTTAAATAATATGATATTTTTAGCAGCATCTACAGCTGGAACAATAGCGATAACCATTATTTCGTTTTTGGTGCTGATTCTTATATTAGTAGGAATCTTATTATTTGCAAAAGATAAATTATTACCATCAGGACCAGTAAAGATTACTATAAACGGAAAAAAAGAAATTGAAGTTGCTTCAGGAGGGACATTGTTATCTACCTTAGGTAATCAAAAAATATTTTTACCGTCAGCTTGTGGTGGTGGTGGAACTTGTATTCAATGTGAATGCCATGTCTTAGAAGGAGGAGGAGAGGCATTGCCTACAGAAACACCACATTTTTCGCGTAAGGAATTACAACACGGAGCTCGTTTGGCATGTCAGGTGAAGGTAAAACAAGATATGAACGTTGAGATCCCTGAAGAAGTATTCGGGATTAAGAAATGGGAAGCAGAAGTAGTACGAAACTATAATGTAGCCTCTTTTATCAAAGAATTCGTAGTACGTATTCCTGAAGATATGGGGTATAAAGCAGGAGGATATATTCAGATAGAAATTCCACAATGTGAGATTAAATATTCTGATATTGATATTACTGCACACCCAGAAGAACATGAAACCCCAGATAAGTTTCAAGCAGAGTGGGATAAGTTTGGTCTGTGGCCATTAGTAATGAAAAATGCAGAAACAGTAGAACGTGCGTATTCTATGGCTTCTTACCCTGCAGAAGGAAGAGAAGTTATGCTTAATGTACGTATTGCTACTCCACCATGGGATCGATCAAAAAATGGATGGATGGATGTGAATCCAGGAGTTGCATCTTCTTATATATTTTCTAGAAAACCAGGAGATAAAGTTGTGATATCAGGGCCTTACGGAGAATTCTTTATTAATGAATCTGATGCCGAAATGTTATATGTTGGTGGTGGAGCAGGAATGGCGCCAATGCGTTCTCACTTATACCACTTATTCAAAACATTAGAAACAGGTAGAACCGTTACTTACTGGTACGGAGGTCGTTCTAAAAGAGAATTATTCTATTTGGATCATTTCTATCAATTAGAAGATAAATTCCCGAATTTCAAATTTTTCTTGGCACTTTCGGAACCAATGGAAGAAGATAATTGGAAGGTGAAGAAAGATGTTAATGATAAAGAAGGAGATGGTTTTGTAGGGTTTATTCATAATTGTGTGATCGATAATTACCTTAATCACCATGATGCACCAGAAGATATCGAGTTGTATTTCTGTGGACCACCATTAATGAATAAGGCTGTTCAGAAAATGGGAGAAGACTTTGGTATGCCAGATGAGAATATTAGATTCGATGACTTTGGAGGGTAATCTTTGATTTCAATAGTATATACATCTATAAAAATGATGTAAATAATTCACTATAAACCGGTATAAGCAATTATATCGGTTTCTTTATTTTTAAAAGTATATTTTTATACATATGAAAAAATATATTCTATCTTTAGTAATTATTCTGGTTCTATTCTTAATTCTTAGAAATACAAGTAAAGGCAGGCTGGTTATAAATCACCTAAAAGGAGTAATGACCAACACCGTTTTGGCTCCAAATTATATAGATACAGAGAAAGACTCAATCTCTACACGAGTTATTGTTCCTGATGGATATAAAAGAGTGTCCTATCCAAAAGGTTCTTTTCAAGAATATTTACGACATTATCAATTAAAAACATATGGTAGTAAGATCATAAACTATGATAATACTGAGTATTTTGCACAAAATTGGCATGAAGCTATTTTAGAGATTCCTGTTCCTTCAAATGGATTACAACAATGTGCAGATGCACTCATGAGAATGCGGTCAGAATATTTATGGAAGAAGAATAAAAAAGGTAAAATAGGTTTTAATTTTACCTCAGGGCATTATTGCTCATGGAGTAAATATGCAGAAGGGTACCGCCCCAAAATAAAAGGAAATAAGGTAACTTTTCATAAAACAGCATCTGCAAATCATTCCGAGACTAATTTTTATAAATACCTGAACCTTATTTATACGTATGCAGGAACCTTATCTATGCATGATGAATTACCAAAAGTGGCTGTAAAAAATGTTCAGATTGGAGATATGCTGGTTACACCTGGTTCTCCTGGGCATATAGAAATTGTAGTAGATGAGATTATAGACCAAAAAGGGAATAAAATGTACTTGTTGGCACAAGGTAATACCCCTGCTCAAAATGTATGTTTGCTTAAAAATTTTGAAGATACATCTATCTCTCCATGGTATAGATTTACAGAAAATAAAGCTGTATATACCCCAGGATATTCTTTTAATAAAGCTAGGTTTATACGTTTTAAATAATTTAGATTTAAAGATTAAGATGTTATCTTTGTTGCGCTATGGGGAAGATACTTACTAAACAAGAATTACATAATCTTGCAATGAATATTGTAGGAGAAGAATTAGAAAAAAAAGGATTTGAGTTTATTGCAATTAATAGTACACTCGGAAAACATCCTCAGTTTGTCTGTATAGATAAATCAAATCAAAGATACTTTGTGCTAGTCAAAGCAATTCCCTATCCAGATAATCCGCATAATTATGATGTGATCTGGATGGAGTCTTTTAAGAAACATGCGGTAGAACAAGAAGCAAAAGTGTTCTATGCAGGGGTTGGTTTACAAAATGCAGAAAGTCCAAATAAGCCAGTCTTTTTAAATGAAGATTATGTGCTAGAATATGCAGGATTACAACCTATAGAAACACATTTGAATTAACTAGTTATGAGTAGAAAAATAAGCAGTATTATAATACTGATAATAGTATGTGTTTCATGTAAAAGTGAACCAGAGGTACATCTTAATTATTCAAAAGGAGAAGCTTTTGGTACTACCTTTTCTGCTCAGTTTATAGATACAAAAGAGTTGGATTTATCAAATTCTTATGATAGTATCATAGACGTAATTAATACCTCGATGTCTACATATATACAGAGTTCTGATATTTCTAGAATAAATAAAGGAGATACCACAGTTGTTATCGATATGCATTTTGAAAAAGTGTTTACTACCTCAAAGCGAATTTATAAGGAAACTGCTGGTGTTTTTGATCCAACTATTGGAGTTTTGGTGAATGCATGGGATTTTGGTCCAAAAGGAAAAATAAAGTCTTTAGACAGTCTTAAAATAGATAGTTTATTGGGGTCAGTTGGATTGCAAAAAGTAGTATTAAGTAAAAGGCGAATTGTAAAAGAAAACCCAGATACATTTATAGATTTTAATGCATTGGCAAAAGGATATGCAGTAGATGTTTTTGCAAATTTCCTGGAAGATAAAGGGGTTAAAAATTATTTAGTAGAAATAGGAGGAGAAATTAGAGGAAAAGGAAGTAATGTAATGAAGCAAAAGTCATGGAGAATTGGGGTGGAAGACCCTAATTTTGATGATACACAATCCTATAGCAAAATATTATCTCTACACGATGAAGCAATGGCTACCTCTGGGAGTTATCGTAAATATAAGATGGATGAGCAAGGAAATCGATATGCCCATATAATTAATACAGAAACAGGATATCCTCTTAAGTCTAATTTACTAAGTGTATCGATATTAACGAATACCTGTATGGAAGCAGATGCCTATGCTACAGCTTTAATGTCAATGGGGTTAGAGCGTTCAAAGAAATTTCTAGAAACACATCCTGAACTAAAAGTATATTTTATATATGAAGATCAGGATAAAGAATTAAAAACACTTTCTGTAAATGGTTTTCCCGAAGAGTAGAAGGAAAATTAATTATCTACATGATTACCGCAATAGTACTAGCCTTTACAAATTCATTAAAACTTGTAAAGGCTGTTTTTTTATACTACTTAGTTTTTATGTGCCATCTCATGACAAAAAGTAACACCCCTAAAATAGTAATACCTAGAACCCAATACCAGACAGTAGTACTTTTAAAAGGTATAGGGGTTGTATCTCCAACCAAATAAAACCCACCCCAATAAAAAGGTTGCATGCGATTTATATTTGCAGTAGCTATGTATTGTAATTTAGCTTGTTGTAAAGCTTTAGCTTTATTCATGCCTGCTTTTAGATTCGTATAAAAGTTTTTCATTAATTCTGGGGTAGTACTATCTGATACCTCCCAACTACTTAAGACTAAGCTTTTGGTTCCCGCGTACTGAAAAGCAGTTCCTAAGCTTATAATACCTTCACCTTTTGCAATTTTACCTGAGCCAGTGTTGCAAGCACTTAGTACTGTAAGTTCTGCAGGGATATCCAACGCAAATAATTCATGACTATATAAATAATTGTCCTCTATAGAATCGTTGCTTTTTGTGAATAAAAGTTTAGAGTTTTCTGGATGTTCATTGTCTACTTCTCCATGTAGTGCCAAATGTAAAATATCGTAATTCTTAGCATTTTCCTTAAAATTAGCCTCTATTGCCTGAGAACCAAAGTAATATTGCCCATCAATAATATCGGCAATCGCTTTGATTTCTTTACGAGTACCAGGTAAATCTTCTTGGCTATCTCTTAAGGTTGCCAAACTCATTGTGTTTGTATCCAGTGTAGTAATGTCTGAAAAAGAAAAGGCAAGACATTTTTGTCGTTTTTTTGATGCGGAATTTATTGTATTCAATCCAAATAATACATTTGCCGAATTGGCATATGAAATTGCGTAATCTTTAAGTAAATAGGATAAAATCGCAGGATTATTAGATATATCTTTTTGAGTAAGTAGTAACTCAAAATTACAATGCCAAAGAGGGCCATCTGGAATCATAATAATTTCTTCTCCTACAAGTTTATCTGCAACAGGAGCAATGATTTGGTTATATACGGTATGGCTAATGCTTTTGTATTCTTGTATCTTTTGTTTAATAATCGATTCTCTAAGTTTTTTTATATTAGAAAGTAAGGTCGTTGTAGTCAATGGTTGTACCGCTATGTTGTGTTTAGAAATCGTAAATACATACGAAATACTATCTGTATAGAAATACTCTAACAATGTTGTGTTCATGTCCAGATTATTCTGAATATCATCAACAGTAAGGGGGGTGTTTTGATATTTTAATTGGTAATATTTAGGGTAATTGTTTTCTACAACGTTGGTTAGTGAATCTTGTTTTTTAGTAATATCAAATAAATGATTTTCATAAGAAGTGATCATAGCAGTGTCTTTGCTTTTCTCTGATCGTTTATTTATAATCTCTGAGGTATAAAAAGCATGTTCAGACTTTAAGTTTCTCTCTAGGTCAAGAATTTTTTTTGGTAATCCGGCAAAGTTTTTAGCGTTGGATTCTGCCAGTAACCCTTGTAAGGTGTTTGCCTTACTTTTTTCAGCATAATAAAATGCCTGTTCTAGAGATTGTTGTTGTTGATTAATTTGATATTGTAGTATATGTACTTGTATAGCATCTGTATATACCTTTTTACTTTGTTTAGCAAAAGTAAGCTTATCACTATAAGTATGTAGACGTTGTCGGATATAGCGAATCAAAGTATCTGCTTTTTTGTAGTTATTGATACTTGCTGTTAGTGCGGTTGGGTGGTTGGTGTGTTTGTATTGTTCTTGCAAAATAGTTGCTTTGCCATGTAAGCTAGCTAATAAGGCATTTGTGTCTAAGTAAGTATCAAAAGTTGTTTTGCTTTTATTGCTTAGAGTTTTATCAGGGAGCTCATTTGCAGTAATCGCCTTGTCATAATATAATAAAGCTTCATCATATTTTTTGATTTGATGATATACCTCTGCAATTTGGTTATACGATTTTGTAGTTCTAGGATGATGTTCTCCATCTGTTTGTAGTCTAATAGAGATACTTTTGTGTAGATACTCTAGAGCAATATTATATTCTTTTTGTTTAGTATATACATCCGCTATTACATTATAGGTGTCACAAATATAATAGCTGGTTTCTCCATATAGGTTTTTATGTATCCTTAAAGCTTTTTGATAGTATTTTAAAGCCATGGAATAATCTTCTTTTTTAGTATATAAGTCTCCTAAATCAAGATAAGAATACGAAGTGTTTGAATGATATTCTCCTATGGAGTTAACTCGTATTTGTATTGCTTTTTGGTAATAGGATAACGCCACATCATATGCTTCTTTTGCTTTATAGGTATTAGCTATATTATTATAAGTACGAGCTACAGCACCATGATTTTCTCCTAAAGAATAGATAAAGTGTATAAGAGCTTTTTTATAGTAAGAAATCGCTTTGGCATATTCTCCTTTATGTTGATAAATAACACTGATGCCGTTATAACATGACCCAATATAAGAATGTTTTCTTGGATATATTTTTGTTCTAATATTTAGAGTTTTTTGAATGTATTTAAGCGAATTGTTATATTGCCCTTTTCTAGCATATGCAACACTTATGTTATAATATGAGTTAGCAGTTTTATTATGATATTTTCCAAGCTTCTCAATTAGAATAATTAATGCTTTCTTGAAATAAAGTAAAGCTGTATCATGTTTCCCTTTGGATAGTTGAATTACCCCAATACTTTCATAACATAAAGCAGTATTAGGGTGATGTTCTCCAAAAGTATCTATCATAATAGATAATGCTTTTTTTTGGTGTTTTATTGCCTTGTCGTAGCTGTCTTGTCTAGCAAGAATATTTCCTATATGATGATAGCAAAAGGCTACTTCTGGGCTAGTTTTTCCAAAAATTGGAGTTCTTATCTGTAATGCTTTATGGTAGTAATCTAAAGCAAGAGGAAGTTTCCCAAGATGGTAATTGGTAGTGCCAATATCGATATAGCTGTCTGCTATTTTTTTATGCTTTTTACCAAAAGTATTGATGCGTATTGCTAGGGCTTTTTTATAATGTTGCAGTGCTTTATCATATTCTGCAAGGACATGATGTATTGTGCCAATGTTATGGTAAGAATCTCCTTGGACTTGCAAGAGAAATTCGGACAATTTTTCTAAGACCTATGCTGTATTTTTAAGTTTATAAAATTCTAATTCAACTTCTATAGGGGTTTTATATCCCAAAGAAGAATGTAATCTTTTTCTATTATACCACACCTCTATATAGTCAAACACCGCTGTTTTAGCCTCTTGTATTGTTTTAAAATTATGATGGTAAACAAGTTCTGTCTTCAGTGTTTTAAAGAAAGATTCAGCTACTGCATTATCCCAACAATTTGCTTTTCTACTCATAGATTGGGTAATTAACTTATTAGCAGTAACAACTTTTTTAAATTCTTTACTAGCATATTGAACTCCTCTATCGGAGTGAAAAAGTAAAGGTAATTCTATTGCTCTTTTGGAAGTTGCCATTTTCCAAGCTGGTACTATTGTTTGATCAGTAAACAAAGAAGTACTCAATGACCAACCTATGACCTTATTTTACTC
>NZ_PGUB01000014.1:0-66863 GCF_002924285.1 Aquimarina sp. I32.4
ATCTGCAAGCTGCGGGCAATAGTTTTGACCCCTTTTCCTTGACTGTGCATTCTTAATAGTTGTTTTACTAAACTCATACGTTTTGGTGTTCCTGCCATAGACATCTTTTGACGGTTAAAAAACCATCAAGTAAAACCAAAATCAAATAGCCTAAGGGGGGGCAGCTTGATCCAGAATACTATCCTATCATCTCCAGTAGAGAGGGGTCAACATGCTCCAGAATCAAAACAACTTTTGTTCAATAAAGGGGTCAATATGCTCTAGAATCTAACAAACCCCATCCAAAAGGGTCAGCTTAGTCCAGAATAATTGATCACAGTACTTGTCAAAAGTAATATTAGGCTATCTTTTTAATACAGAGGGGTCAGTATCCGACAGAACGGCAGCTAATATATAGTGCCTAATACTGATCTAGGGAGGGGGTCAGCTTGCTCTAGCGTATCCACCTACTTGGTATAACTTCTTCTTTTACCTGAATTTCTTTTTCAGATTTGACTTCTTTCTTACAAGAAATCATCATTGTACATATTGCTATTGGTATCAGTAACCTTTTCATGATGAGAATGTGTTTTAAAATTTTAAAACACCTTAGTCGATTTTACAGCAAATCCTTACAGAAACATTACCATTTTTTAGATTTACCTATAACTTTCCCTCCTTCGTATGTGTGTTTTTTATCAGAAAACGTATAATCGTTATCGTTATACTTAAAGGTTTTAGCATCTGCTCCTTCTACTATTTGCCCTAAAAAAAGACGAAACTAGTATCTTTTTACCCATATCCAACTTCTTCAAAAGTTAAAGCATCCGCTTCTTCTATGAGTATTCCTTGATAATAAATACTATTATCTATTTTGACAATAGTATTATCATTATAGAACTGTATTTCTTCTGGTTTTTTAAAAGGTATTCTAATTATTGTATCCATATCCTTTGTCTCTATCCCTCTATCTTTGGTATGAATATACACATACTTATCATCACGAATATATGAAGGTACCAAGGTAACCGCTTCAGATATATTGGCATCGATTTTATATAAAGGTTGTTGATACCTTACTAGGTACACATCGTTAATGTCTTTACAAAATTGATCACTAATTACCGTAAAAGATTCATGATCTACTTTTGTTAATTTCTCTTCATTTCTAAAAATAAAATTTTTATCCTTTGCAAAATCATAGCTCAACTGTTCATACGTCTCTGGATCAGCATCTTCAAACACTTTAAAACCTTCTCCCTTTTCACTAATATGATAATAATTATCTGTAAGAATATATACATGATTTTTATCCATAGGAACATAATTAGCTTCTACTCTAAAGGAAGCTACATCTATTCCAAAATCAATTCTTTTGGATTTAAAATAAGCATATTCTTTATCTTTTGCATAGTCTCTACCTAATACCTGAAAAGTAGTCATATCTACCTCCATATCATCTTTCCCTAAAGAAAACCAATTTCCCATAGGACTAAATACAATCCCTTCTCCATCTCTAGTATAGAAGTATGAATCAGACAATTCTTTATTTACCAATTTTCCAAATGGGTTAAAAAAACGATATACCCCATAACCATCTAAAGTAATCAGGAGTACAAAAACAGCTATCAATATCATTAATACTTTCTTTATCATCGGGTTAGAGATTTCCTTACCTTTAAGTACTCTTAAGACAAAACTCTAAGTACATGATAAAAAATGGTTTATGTTTATATTTGTTTGATTTAAAGCATTTAACAATGTGTTAGCTATATAGTCTAACCCATATTTAAATATTGTTTTAGCTTTTCTCCCATGTTTTTTGATGATGATAGGTTTTACTTTTAGATGAATATGTATGCCTACTTTATAACACCATACAAAGGCTATCATTACAAGTAATATAAGCTTCTCTATTCGTTCTATTTGCTGTAAATGTGTTTTTTCGATATCGAACCCGCTGGATTTCATAGCTTTAAAACACATTTCTATTTGCCATCGTTGTTTGTAATGTTCTTTGGCTTGTTGTGGTTTATTAAAGGATATGATAATGAGAAACTCTCCTTTGTGTAGTTTGCATCCTGAGATGTAACACAGCTCTCCATGAAGAGATACGTCTTAAAGAAGAACTAGTGTTAGCTGTAGTGTCAAAAGCATTTGCCAATTTATCAGAGGTTACAGATTGTACTTTACATAAGCTACTAATAAAAAGTGCTATTAGCTTTATGCGAGCTAGATTTATTTTTCCTTGAAAATGAGTGTTGAGAACAGAAGTTAATTCACTATTTTTAGTGACAGCATTGGTTTTCTCCATTAGATAAATAGGCCGAATTATTCATCTAATATATTGAAAATCAATACTTTATCCTAATAAAACCATGCATATTTTACTGATAATCAAGTAATTATATTTTTGTCATGTACTGTGGACAAAACTATAAAATATAACAGTTATCTATATCCCTATAAACAGTGATTCATCAAAACATAAACATCTAAAAATAATTATGTTTTCTGTTTTTTCTTTTTTGCAGCTGGAAAAAGTACGTTATTTAATATCAAACGATATCCAGGAGAGTTAGGGTGTAATTCTAATTCAGTTTTTGGATCACCTACTCGATGTGTATAGTCTTCTGGATCGTGCCCTCCATAAAAAGTAAAAAACCCTTTTCCTTTGATCCCATGTATGTAACGGGCTTCTGAATTTGTTCTGTTCTCTCCCAACACCAACACATTAGACTTAATCTCATTTGGGTTATACGCAGTAGTTTGCCCCATAAACCCTTTTACCAAAGCAGTATGATTTTGACAAAGCATTGTTGGAATTGGATCCCATTTGGCTGAAAAACTCATTAAAGTAAAATAATCTGTAGTTTTAGAGATACGACGATTTCTTGTCATATCTATAGAAGAAAACTCATATATATTTGGGCTACGCTCTAGCGTAAAATTTTTAAAAGCAAAAGTTTTATTAAAATCTATTTTTGATTGATATCCTGGTTCACTAGGGTCTCCATCAAACATAGGTTCACAAATATCTATTCCTTCTGCAGCCAAAGCTATTTCAAAGCTATCAGTAGCACTACACATTGCAAACATAAATCCTCCACCAACAACATAATCTCTAATTTTGAGAACAACCGCTAACTTCTCTTCTGAAACTTTTGAATATCCTAAAGTTTTTGCGAGATTTTCTGCTGCTTTTTTCTCTCTTATATACCATGGTGCTGCTCTATACGAAGCATAAAACTTACCATATTGCCCCGTAAAATCTTCATGATGTAAATGTAACCAGTCATATAGGATTAGATTATCTTCTAAAACTTCTTTATCATAAATTGTCTCATAAGGAATCTCTGCAAAGGTCAATACCATTGTCACTGCATCATCCCAAGGTTGATTTCCTTTTGGTGAATACACTGCTATTTTAGGGGCTTTTTCTAAAACAACAGCTTCCATATTCTGTGATGGGCTACTAATTTCCTCTAGAATATCATTTGCTTCTGCATCACTAAGCACTTCATAAGAAACCCCTCTAATAGTACATTCTTTTCTTATATTATCTACATCTGGCAATAAAAATGATCCTCCTCTATAGTTCAACAACCATTTTACTTTGATGTCTTTACTTAGTGTCCAATAGGTAATCCCATATGCTTTTAAATGGTTTTGCTGACTCTCTGCATCCATGGGTATCAATACATAAGATGCATATGATTGAAATGTAAATAAAAGAAGAAATATAATTATAAGATATTGAAATCTTCTTTTTGGGTTCAAAGAAGATTTCAATAGTTGTCGTATTTTAGAAAGGTACTTCATCGTCATCACTAGAGTCATTTATGCTACTCCCAAAAGCCTCATCAGCACTAGGAAGATGATTTGCGCTAAACGGTTCATCTTCCTCTTTACCATCATTCATTTTAGAATGAAACTCAAAAGGAGTACTAAAATCATCTAAGTTATCAAATTTACCTAAGTGACCAATAAATTTTAACCTAATATTTTCTAATCCACCATTACGGTGTTTTGCTACAATAAATTCACCTTGACCTTGAGTAGGTGACCTTTCTTCATCATCCCATTCATCAATTTTATAATATTCAGGTCTAAAGATAAAGGCTACAATATCAGCATCCTGCTCAATCGCTCCAGATTCACGAAGGTCACTCAATAATGGTCTTTTACTTCCTCCACGAGTT
Organism: Aquimarina sp. I32.4; assembly: GCF_002924285.1. Classification (NCBI taxonomy): domain Bacteria; kingdom Pseudomonadati; phylum Bacteroidota; class Flavobacteriia; order Flavobacteriales; family Flavobacteriaceae; genus Aquimarina; species Aquimarina sp. I32.4. The sequence continues at coordinate 4,182 of NZ_PGUB01000014.1, forward strand.
TCTACAGCCCTTGATAACTGAGATAAAGCAATTACAGGAATACTCAATTCTTTTGCCAAAGCTTTCAGGTTTCGAGAAATCGTTGATATTTCTTGTTCACGATTTCCGTTTTTACCACTTCCCCCTGCAGTCATTAATTGAAGGTAATCAATTACAATCATCCGTATGCCATGCTGCGATGCCAAACGTCTTGCTTTTGCTCTAAGGTCAAAAATTGATAGTGATGGAGTATCATCAATAAATAATGGTGCTTTTTCTAAATCTTTTACTTTTACATTAAGCTGTTCCCACTCATGTTTCTCTAACTTACCAGTACGCAATTTTTCTGAAGAAAGACCTGTTTCTGAAGAAATCAAACGTGTAATTAACTGAACTGATGACATCTCCAGAGAGAAAAAAGCTACAGGAATATTACTTCCAACAGCCATATTTCTTGCCATAGATAATGTCAAAGCTGTTTTACCCATACCTGGACGAGCAGCCACAATGATCAAGTCACTTGGTTGCCAACCAGAAGTCAGTTTATCTAATTTATCAAAGCCAGAAGGAACACCACTCATTCCTTCTTTATTTGAGATCTCTTGTATTTTTTTCTTTGCTTGTATTACAAGATTCTGGGCACTCTCTGTAGATCGCTTAATATTTCCTTGAGTAACCTCATACAATCTGGATTCCGCCATATCCAAAAGATCAAAAACATCAGCAGTCTCATCATAGGATTCTTCAATAATTTCGTTCGAAATTTTAATCAAACTTCGTTGTATGTATTTCTGAAGAATAATTCTAGCATGAAACTCAATATGGGCAGAAGAGGCTACTTTTTGAGTTAATTGTATTAAGTAATAATCTCCTCCTGCCAATTCTAGTTTTGAATCTTTTTTTAATTGAGTCGAAACCGTTAACAAGTCAATAGGTTCGGAGTTTTCAAAGAGTTTAAAAATCGCTTCAAAGATGTATTGATGGGCTTCTCTATAAAAAACATCGGGATTCAATATATCAATAATTTCATCGACCCCTTTTTTATCAATCATCATCGCCCCAAGAACAACTTCCTCTAAATCAACTGCTTGAGGAGGTATTTTTCCTTTTTCAAGCGAAATTACGTTCCCCCGATCGTAATTTTTTTGTGCAGCTTGCTTTACTTTTTCCATGGTTACGAATGTAAAAAAATTGTAAATGATGTACCTAAATACAAAGATACGAATGTCCACAGGTCTTTAACAAATGGACTGTTAATAACTCTATTTTATTGTTAATAAGCATAAAAAAAATCTGAAGTCTACAACTTCAGATTCAGGTAGTAAGTGATTCTTTTAGAGATTAGTCTTTAAAGACTCCCATATTTGCATATTTCTCCATTCGTTTTCCTACGAGTTCTTCTGGTGATAAGTTTTTTAATTCTTCAAAAGATTCCAAAATTTTATCTCGTACCGTTTTGAAAGTTGTTTCTCTATCACTATGAGCTCCTCCTAATGGTTCTTTTACAATCTCATCAACTACATTAAGCTTTACACTATCTTTTGCTGTTAGCTTCAACGCTTCAGCAGCCAATTCTTTCTGCTCCCAACTTCTCCATAAAATAGAAGAACAGTTTTCTGGAGATATTACTGAGTACCATGCGTTTTCTAACATCAATACTTTGTCTCCTACTCCAATACCTAACGCACCACCACTGGCTCCTTCACCAATTATAATCACAATAACAGGAACTTTTAGACGTGTCATTTCTAATATATTACGGGCAATTGCCTCTCCTTGTCCACGTTCTTCTGCTTCTAATCCAGGGTATGCTCCTGGAGTATCAATAAAAGTTATAACAGGAAGGTTAAACTTCTCTGCGCTTTTCATCAGTCGTAAAGCTTTGCGATATCCTTCTGGGTTCGCCATTCCAAAATTACGATACTGTCTGGTTTTGGTATTATAACCTTTTTGTTGACCAACAAACATAAAACTCTGATCACCAATTTTTCCAAGACCACCTATCATTGCTTTATCGTCACGAACATTTCGATCACCGTGTAGTTCTAAAAATGATTCTCCACAGATTGCATCTATATAATCCAAGGTATAAGGTCTCGAAGGGTGTCTAGACAACTGAACTCGTTGCCAAGGTGTAAGATTTTTGTATATTTCTTTTTTGGTTTCTTTTAGTTTTTTTTCAATTTGTTTACAAGTATCTGTAACATCAACCGCACTTTCTTCGCCTATGGCGCAAGCTTTTTCAAATTGCTCTTCAAGCTCTTTAATGGGGAGTTCAAAATCTAAATATTCCATATCAAGAATATATTTATATTACTAGGGTTAGCCGACAAATATAAAAACTTTACTTCGTAAAGTAGTGTAAAGTTCATGCTCTTTTTCTTTTTTTAGCATTTTTAAAGATTCCATTCATTATTACGGTACAGAGAATAATTGCTGCTCCGTAGTAAAATTGGGGATTCATCTTCTCTGCCTCTCCAAAAATTAAAAAAGCCAATATAATCCCATATACAGGCTCCATGTTAATTGTAAGCATCACTGTATATGGACTCAAATATTTCATTACCTGCACCGAACCTATAAATGCATATGCTGTGCAAACAGAAGCTAATAATAGCATATACAACCAATCAGAGGTAGACAACTGAAAAAACGAAAATGTAAATCCATCTGTCTCTTTTCCAAAAACAGTCATTATTAACAAATAAATTGTTACAACCCCTACTCCACTCAATAATTCATAAAATGAAATCATCGAAGGGCGGTATTGCTGTGCAATTTTCCCATTTATAAGAGAAAAAACTGCTGATAAAAATGCTGAACACAATGCATATATAATCCCTTCTATATAATTCCCTTCTACCTTAAAAATGATATACAATCCTATAATAACCAGAATCCCAAAAAAAACTTCATACCAGATCATTTTTCTCTTATAAAAAATGGGTTCGAGTATAGAAGTAAAAAAAGCTCCTGTTGAAAGCATTGCTAATGTTATTGATATATTAGACACTTTGATTGCAGCAAAAAAAGTAATCCAGTGCAAAGCGATAATAATTCCTGCTAAAAGAAGGGTAAAAAATAATCTTCTGGAAATACTTAAAGATATTTTTTTGAAACAAATGAATCCATAAATAAAAACAGAAGCAAGAAGCATCCTATACCAAACTAAAGGAAGCGCATCGATAGAAATCAGCTCTCCTAAAATTGCGGTAAACCCCCATACAAATACGATAAAATGTAAATGAAGGTAATTTTTAAATTTAACGTTTGGCATTATATAATAGATAAATAGCTAAGATCCCAAAAGATATATTAGGAAACCATACAGCAATTATTGGCGGGAAATCAGATTGATTCGCCAATGTACCTAATACTTTATCAAAAAAGATAAAAACAAATGCCAAAGAAATACCCACTGCAAGATTAACTCCCATTCCTCCTCTTCTCTTCATAGAAGAAACTGCTACACCAATCACTGTAAGAATAAAGGCAGACACAGGAATACTCCATCGTTTATATGCTACCACTTTATATCTATTTATATCTGATGAACCTCTTTTACTTTCTTTTTTTATAAACTTACTTAATTCTGTATAATTCAAGGTTTCTGCCACATAAGTAACTGGCGTAAATTCATCTATATTAAATGGTAGGATAGTATCTTTAGTTTTTGCTTTTTCTATAACATCCTTATCCTCTAAAACTGTACGTTTCACATAATCTTTTAATTCATAAATACTGTCCTTAAATACAATATTTCTAGCAGATATCTTAATACGTAATGCATTCCCATCAAAATATTCTAGTGTGAAATTTGTTGCAGATTTCTCTAGAGGTTTAAAATTATTTGCATACAAGAACATACTATCATTAAGTTGCCTATATACATTTTTTGTTTCTTGTACTTTTTTATTTTTTTTGAGATAAGAATACTTAAACTCATTAAACCCCTGACTGGCTTTGGGAGCTAAAAATAACCCCATTGCCAATGCTCCTATACAGATTATAATAGCTCCTACCATATAGGGTCTAAGAAACCTCCAAAACGAAACTCCAGAACTTAAAAAAGCAATAATTTCGGTTTTGTTCGCAAGTTTTGAAGTAAACCATATTACGGATAGAAATACAAAAAGAGGAAATAATAGATTGGCAAAATATATTGTAAAATCAAGATAATACCCTATTACCGCATCAAGGGGCACTTTATGCTCTAGCATATTATCTATTTTTTCTGAAAGATCTACAATAATTCCTATCGGAATAAAAAGTAAGATCATTGTAAAAAATGTACCCAAATACCTTTTAAGTATATACCAGTCTAATATTTTCATCAAATTTCTTATAAATTCAAACCTTTATATTTTGTCTTGACCACCTGATTACTAAAGTTTAAATATCAATAATCGCATTTACACAAAGGCTACTCTTGTTTCTTTCTTACTACCCTAACCGCTATAATCTTTTATCCATCTGCTTCACCATCATATTCTTCCAAGAGTAAAAATCTCCAGCCAATATATGTTTTCTCGCTTCTCGAACCAACCATAGATAAAATCCAAGATTATGTATCGTCGCTATTTGTTTTCCTAATAATTCATTAACAGAAAAGAGATGTTTTAAATATGCTTTTGAATACTCGGTATCAACATATGTAATTGCCATCTCATCTATAGGAGAAAAATCATCACGCCACTTTTTATTCTTGATATTGATTGTTCCATGTGCAGTAAATAACATACCATTACGAGCATTACGTGTTGGCATTACACAGTCAAACATATCTATCCCTAACGCTATATTCTCAAGAATATTAATAGGAGTCCCTACTCCCATTAGGTATCTTGGTTTGTCTTCTGGCAAAATCTCAGTAACCACTTCTGTCATTGCATACATTTCTTCTGCAGGCTCTCCTACAGATAATCCCCCTATCGCATTACCTACAGCACCAGCATTGGCAATATATTCTGCTGATTGTCTTCTTAGATCTTTATAGGTGCTTCCTTGTACTATTGGAAAAAAAGCTTGATCATACCCATATTTAACTGGAATTTTTTCTAAATGTTGCACACAACGATCCAACCATCTGTGTGTCATATGCATACTTCTTTTTGCATATCTATAATCACAAGGATAAGGAGTACACTCATCAAAAGCCATGATAATATCTGCCCCAATAGTACGCTGAATTTCCATAACATTTTCTGGAGTAAACACATGATAAGACCCATCTATATGAGACTTAAATTTCACCCCTTCTTCTTTTATTTTACGATTATCAGACAAGGAATATACCTGATACCCTCCACTATCTGTAAGGATATTTCTATCCCAATTCATAAACTTATGTAGCCCTCCTACTTTTTCAAGAATAGAAGTCTGAGGTCTTAGATATAAATGATAAGTATTACCAAGAATAATATCAGGATTAATATCATTTTTCAATTCTCTCTGATGCACACCCTTTACAGTTCCTACTGTTCCTACTGGCATAAAAATAGGAGTTTCTATTACTCCATGATCTGTCGTTATTTTTCCTGCCCGAGCACTGCTCTCTGGGTCTTTAGATAAAAGGTCAAATTGCATAATTCCTGTTTGGTAGAGCGCAAAGATAGCTAACTAAAATTACATGGATCTACTTAGGTTTTCTAAAACTTTTTGTTATTAACAATAGTTTCTTAATTAAAAGCAGGCTATACATTTTGTCACCGCATACAAAACCTGTATTTTTGGAGCTTTATTATCAAGAAATCAGCAGTATAATGCCAAAAACAAAACAATTAGAAGATTTTGCAACACAGGTTCGTAGAGATATTTTACGACAAGTACACAAGGTTAATTCTGGTCATCCAGGAGGTTCCTTAGGCTGTACCGAGTTTTTCGTTGCCTTGTATCAAGAAATTTTAGATCGAAAAGATGATTTTGACATGAATGGTATCGATGAAGATATCTTTTTCTTGTCTAATGGCCACATCTCTCCAGTTTATTATAGTGTATTAGCGCGAAGTGGATATTTCCCCGTTGAAGAGCTAAATACATTTAGACTAATCAACAGTAGATTACAAGGACACCCAACTACTCATGAAGGGTTACCTGGTATTCGTATTGCTTCGGGATCACTAGGACAAGGAATGTCTGTAGCTTTGGGTGCGGCACAAGCAAAAAAGCTAAACAATGACCCTCATCTTGTCTATAGTTTACATGGTGATGGTGAGCTACAAGAAGGCCAAATATGGGAAGCTGCAATGTATGCTGCTGGAAAAAAAGTAGACAACCTAATTGCTACAATAGATTACAACAAAAAGCAAATTGATGGTGCTACAGACGATGTATTACCTCTAGGAGATCTAAGAGCTAAATTTGAAGCTTTTGATTGGGATGTTATGGAAATCAAAGAAGGAAATAATATTTCTGCGGTTGTAGAAGGATTAAAAGAAGCAAAAAGCAAAACTGGTAAAGGAAAGCCTGTTTGCATACTAATGCACACAGTAATGGGTAATGGAATAGATTTTATGATGCATACACATGCATGGCATGGTAAAGCACCTAATGATGAGCAATTAGAAATCGGACTAGCTCAGAATCCAGAAACACTTGGTGATTATTAAAACTCAAGGAATGAAAATGACAAAACTATTATTTTCTATTGCAGTAATAATATTTGTATCAATTCACTCTTATGGTCAAAAAGTAAAAATTGATTATTCTGTCGATTATGAAATTGAAAAGAGAGGAAAAAAAGATACAATTACTATAGGTTTTAGTAAAAGCGGTGATTATTTATATTCTGATGCTGATTTACTTGGTCAAGGTTTTAAAAATTCAGTTTTCAGACGTCGAAACGCAGATTTTACAAATTCAGAATTACATACTGTTTTTGACATAAAAAATCGATTCGTTTGCTTCTTGATGAGTTTTGATAAAAATGAATTTTTCATGAAAATGAATATTGATGATTTTATTCCCCCAATGAATAACAAATCTTCATTTGATAAAATAACAGAATTCATTCTTGAAAAAACAGATAAACAAATAGAAATCGAGAATACGTCATACGAAATTCACAACTTTTATTTTGATAGTGAGCCTAATGAAAAGATTGAAATCGCATACTCTAAAGACATGGAGTTTAATAATTCTATTCTAATGAATTCTTTTTACACTATGCTATCAGGAAATGATGGATTATCAAAAATAAAAATACCAAAAATCAATGGGGCTATACTCTATATTGCTAGTAAGCGTAAGACGCTTATCAAAGCAGTAAAAATAGATACAAACCCTAAAACTTTAGACATTAACTTTAGTTATAAAATTACAGAATGAAAAAATATATAGATACAGGAAAAAAAGATACTCGTTCTGGTTTTGGAGCTGGTTTAGAAGAATTAGGTAAAACTAACGAAAATGTAGTTGCATTATGTGCTGATTTGATCGGTTCTTTGAAAATGGACGCTTTTATTGCAAACCACCCAGAGCGTTTTTTTCAAATAGGAATTGCTGAAGCAAATATGATGGGAATTGCTGCTGGACTAACTATTGGTGGTAAAATTCCTTTTACAGGAACTTTTGCTAATTTTTCTACTGGTCGTGTGTATGATCAGATACGTCAATCTATAGCGTATAGCGACAAGAATGTAAAAATTTGTGCATCACATGCAGGATTAACCTTAGGTGAAGATGGTGCTACTCACCAAATTCTAGAGGATATCGGACTTATGAAGATGCTACCTGGAATGACTGTAATTAACACTTGTGATTACAACCAAACCAAAGCTGCTACAATTGCAATTGCTGATTATGAAGGTCCTGTTTATTTACGTTTCGGAAGACCTAAAGTGGCTAATTTCACTGCTGAGGATCAAAAATTTGAAATTGGTAAAGCTGTTTTATTACAAGAAGGAACAGATGTAACTATTGTCGCTACTGGTCACCTTGTTTGGGAAGCTTTGCTAGCTGCAGAATCTTTGCATGAACAAGGAATCAGTGCAGAAGTAATCAATATACACACCATCAAACCTCTTGATGATGAAGCTATACTAAACTCTGTAAAGAAAACAGGTTGTGTAGTTACTGCAGAAGAACACAATTTCTTAGGAGGTTTAGGAGAAAGTGTTTCTAGAGTGCTGGCAAAACACCTTCCTTCTCCACAAGAATTTATTGCTACAAACGATACTTTTGGAGAAAGCGGAACTCCAGAACAGCTTATGGAGAAATATGGGCTAAATGCCAAATCTATATACGAAGCTGCTCAAAAAGTAGTAAAAAGAAAATAACAACTACTCAAGTTATATTCAAAAAGCCTTCTGAATAATTCAGAAGGCTTTTTTTTAGCCCACTCCGTTCTAAAATAATTTAAAACAACTGTCGTTATCTATATACTAGCCATTTTACCAAAATCATTCAATTTTTTATTAATCTATAATCCACTTTATACTTTAGAGCGTCTGATAACGCAGGTCGAATTATTATAAAAACACATAACATGATAACATGTTTTAAAACAGTTTTACTGCAATAGACTTTCTAATACTTAAAAATGGATTCACGTAAAACTGTTTTACAATGAAAAATATTTTTGTTTGTTTTGTACTATTTAGCTCTTGCATTCTAGCACAAGAAAAAAGAACAACCTTTGGAGTAAAGGCTGGATTTAATTATGGTGACAATGGTAAGATTGAAATTACCGATGCTACCAGAATATCTGCCGATGATCGTGTTGGGTATCATTTAGGTATTTTCCTGAGAGGAAACCTAACTGATAACATATACTTAAAACCAGAACTGCAATACACTGTAAACAATAGCACTTATGATCTTGACGGAGCTGATCTTGATTATACTATCAAAAAATTAGACGCACCTATTCTTCTTGGAATTTTTATTTTGAAACCAATACATGTTTTTGCAGGACCAGCTTTGCAATACATCGTAGAAAACGATCTTGAAGATGTGAGGCTTGGTGATGTAAAAAACAAATTTACTGTTGGATTACAATTTGGTGCTGGATTACAACTTGGTCGTCTTAATATTGATGTGCGGTATGAGCGAGGGTTAAACAAAAATAAAGTAAAGTCAATAGATGAAGATATTAGAGTTGATTCTAGACCGAATCAACTTATCCTAAGCGCTTCTCTAGATTTATAAAATAAAAAACGAAACTCTGGAATAATGCCCTAGAGTTTCGTTTTTATTTCTCTTAAAAAGTATACTTAATATTATTCATTTTTTTTCTCTCTATCATCAAAATCTAAGTGATTCTTTATTCCATCACCATCATCATCATAAAAAGTAATTTCATCTAGCGTAATCACACCATCTTCATTTAAATCAACAGAGGCTATCTCATCTCTTGTTAACACCCCGTCTCTATCATCATCATTATCGATATAATTTGGTGTTAAATCCTCGTCTGTATCATCATCTGCATCAAAAACCAAACGATCTCCGTCTAAATCCTCCAAGTAAGAAGGAATTCCATCACCATCATGATCAGACTGATTTACATCAAACAATTGAATATTAAAAATCAAAGGAGAATACGCTGGGATTCCTGGTTGAGTCCTATTAAAATATCCCAATCCAGAAGGCATAAATAACACTGCATGACCATAATCATTCTCATAAACAGGAACACCATCACTACTAATCTCTTTAACTCCAGATGCTCCTCTAAAATCTATAAGAGCTTCTCTCCACCCTTCAATAACTGCCCCGCTAGGACTTGCCTGATCAAACCAATGGTATGTTATTGCGCTATCAAACAAGACATCATCATTATACAGCAATTCACCTCTGTATGTAACCAAAGTTGAATCAGCATAGGTAGGCTTATGACTTCCTGCACCTTCATTCAATTTTAATACATATAATTTATACTCTACTCCATCTCGAGTTATTTTTTTAGTAGTCAACAGATTAGAGTCTATGATTGGTAATTCTGTACTATTATCACCTGCTATAGTATCTAACTTTGCTATCTCGTATTCTGGCACTGTATCATTATCCAAAAATACTTTTTCTACTTTATAGAAATGTGTTTTTAAATATTCCTGAAGCATTGCATCATCCGTTTGTTGTTGCTCCCCTCTATTTCTTGGTGGAACTGTTACTACATCACCTCCATCATCATCTTTTTTACAAGCACATAAAGCCACCAAAGCAAACACTGTGGCGTAACTATACTTTCTTATATTCATCTATTTACTTTTTTAAAGGTTGCAAGATACGATTTTCTCGTACTTTTGTTTCATCTGTTTATCTTTTTTGTTTTTATAATCAGATCTAGTAGAAAATACTTAATTATAATTAATCGTATTTTGCTGTTTTTTTAATTGTTTAATTTTTTTTAAACGCATTTTATTTTTTATGCGAGTTGATAAATACTTATGGTGTATACGATATTTCAAAACTCGTACTATCGCCACAAAAGCCTGTAAAGATGGTAAAATCCGTGTAAACGGAGATATTGTAAAACCATCAAGAGAAATCTATCCTATGGATAAAATTATGGTTCGCAAAAACCAAGTCAATTACGAACTGGTTGTACTTGGCACTCCTGATAATAGGATTGGTGCCAAACTTGTCGACATCTATCGTAAAGACACTACTCCTAAAGAAGCGTTGCAAAAATTAGATCTTTTAAAATATTCAAAGGATTATTATCGTAAAAAAGGAACAGGAAGACCTACCAAAAAAGATAGGCGTGATATTGATGACTGGTTTACTGATGATGGAGATGATAGCGAAGAATAGGTATCTATAAAAGGTATTTTTTTGATCTTTATCCCATAAAAAGCACACCTCCTATTTCTGAGCAATAACCAGATATCTGCTCTTTTGTTAATACAAGATATTACAAAAAGGCAGCTGTTTTTTACTTAAGAAAGGTCTTCAATTTCCTGATCAAAAAGAACTCTTTTTTATATTTGAAAAATATAACCGTATTTATAAAAACAAAATCTGTTTAAGATTAAAATAATAAGCCGTTTATTTATACTATTGTACTACTAAATCAATATTTCAAGACATGCAAGCTGATCACAACATCATTCTAAATCACGAACAAATACAACATAAAGTAAAACGAATTGCATATCAGATTTATGAATCTAATGTTAACGAAAAAGAAGTTATTATTGCTGGTATAGCAGAAAATGGATATGTTTTTGCTCAACGCTTAGCATCTATTTTAGAAAACATCTCTGATTGCCAAGTAACTCTTTGCAAAGTTACTATGAATAAAAAATCCCCACACAATACTATTCAAACCTCTATTACTCCAGAGCAATATAAAAACAAATCTTTGGTTCTTGCTGATGATGTACTTAATTCGGGTACTGCTCTTGTTTATGGTGTAAAACATTTTCTTGATGTTCCTCTTACCAGATTCAAAACAGCAGTATTAGTAAATAGAAATCATAAAAAGTATCCTGTCAAAGCAGATTTTAAAGGAATTTCCCTATCCACTTCTTTACACGAGCATATCGTTGTACAGTTTGGAGAGGAGGATATTGCTATTTTAAAATAATAGCGCTATCACCTCATCACTGATTTGATTTGCTTCTTTATGATCAGTGGTTACCTTGTAATCGGCTTTATTATAATAAAAAGAGCGTTCAAAAAGATGTTTACGAACAAAGTCTTTCAATTCGTCTAGCGTAGTTGTATGTGCTATTAGAGGACGTTTATATCGTTCTTTAAATAATCTTTTTGATAATTCGTCTAATGACGTTTGTAAATAAACACTTTTTATTCCTTCTTTCTGTGTAACGTTTTCTATGTTTCCAGCAAAACAAGGAGTTCCTCCTCCAAGAGAAATAACAGTATTATCATACGTTTTTAATACCTCTTTAAGATACAAAGATTCCTTTTTTCTAAAATAAATCTCGCCTTGATCTTCAAAAATCTCAGAAATTGATTTTTTTTCTTGATTTTCTATGTAATCATCCAAATCTAGGTACTCAAATTTTATCTTTTTTGATAATTCTTTACCAATCAAAGATTTACCACTACCCATATATCCTAGTAAAACTATATTCATATTATAAAAATTAAATAGATCTTGTCAAAAATAAGTGTCTTTTTAAATAAAATGAAAATTTATATGAATTTCTTCTTGATTAATAAATTAATGATAGTATATTTGCACCCGCATTCAAGGAAAAACAGAATGTATGACCGGGTAGCTCAGTTGGTAGAGCATCTCCCTTTTAAGGAGAGGGTCCTGGGTTCGAGCCCCAGCCCGGTCACTAAAAAAATAACTAATAATTTGAATCTGGTAATTATTATTTATTTAGCTCTTAAAAATATCAGATAATACATTTTATATGACCGGGTAGCTCAGTTGGTAGAGCATCTCCCTTTTAAGGAGAGGGTCCTGGGTTCGAGCCCCAGCCCGGTCACTAAAAAAGTATCGTATTTTTTACGATACTTTTTTAGTTTTATAGTATATTGTATAAAATTTATTGCCCAGGTGCTGGAATTGGTAGACAGGCATGGTTGAGGGCCATGTGTCCATTAGGGCGTGCGGGTTCGACTCCCGCTCTGGGCACAATTACCTAATAAAAATCTGATAATAAGCACTTAAAAAACCTAGTGGTAAGTCTAAACTTATTAACCTCTATTAACTTATATTTCCCACCTTTTCAAACTTGGATCAAAAGTTGTTTTTATGCAAATATTCTAGTTAATCATTCTACATTTCTCACACCTCTTTGAACTGTGCTCTAAAAGCTTTTATTTTTGCATTAAAGGGTTCTGCTGATGTATTAGTGCTTCTATTGATAAAGTAATTTAGGATTGATCTATGATTTATGGTTATTGTATTTGCTATGGTATTAAATGTTTTAAACCCTGTTTGCTCTACATCTTTATACCAATGGGCTAGTTTTGTGTATGCTGTTTGTATAGAAGTAGCAGTATTGAATATATTTCTTAGCCCTTGTACTAAATCGTATGCTTTTTTAATATCTGGGTATTGTTCAAAGAGAATCTTCGATCTTAGGTATTGATTCTGAGTCCAGTTCTTGGGTGCTTTATAGAGCAGATATCTACTTCGAGCCAGAAGTTATTTTCGGGTATCTCCATTAGAGAATATTTCAGGGTTGAATTCTTTTTGCTTGTCTTTAGCTTGTTTGATTTACTCATTTTCTTGATCTATAGCTTCCCATCGATGCTTGATCATGATATCCTGTAAGGCTTCTAAAGCTAATTTTTGCACATGAAAACGATCGATAACTTGTATAGCTTTGGGAAACATTTCTTAACAATCGTTGGACTACCTAGAGTTTGCCTCCAGCCATCGAATAAAGTTGATAACCCTTGATATAAAGCCATACTGTTAGCTCCCAAATGGAGATGAAACATTCCAATCTTTTAATGCTATAAAGCGTATGCCTGTCGGATTTAAGGCTTCGATTTTTTCTTTGATGGATTGGTGAATCACATTATGCTCATAATCTAAATCAATTCTAAAAGCTAATCTATTATTTAATGGAACATCGACAAAAAACTCTTTCTTTAACACAATATTAGTAACAGATCTTATTCGTCCATTTTTATTCAGGATAACATCAGACTTATCAAGATCAACACATGAATATCTCTGTAGTAGGTGAATAATATAATATGAATCTGAAAGATCTATACCATCAATATCTACTTCTACAACCTGAACTTGCTCTTCGGGAATATTAATACTTAAGCATTCAGCTAGCTGTTTATTAACTACAGGGCGAGATATCCAAAAATGATCAACCACTTTAATACTGTTGGGCTTTGGCTCACCAATTTTAAGCTGATACTTCTTTTTAGAAACGGGTTTATTTCTTGAAAATTCTCTTGAAGACTCATCCCACGCTAAAATAGGAACATTTTCTTCTAATCCATATGTAATAATATAATAGTTATCAGCCATCATTTTCCTACTTGAAGTTTTCCTATAAACCTGATAATACTGGCTTTCTTTTTAAAATGATATATCTGGTAATTTAGGTTATTTTTTCGAAATTCATATTCATATTCATATTCATATTCATATTCATATTCATATTCATATTCATATTCATGATCATGACCAGCTGAATCAGCTTTTCTTTTATTGGACATTTTTCCTGATATGGAGCTTCCACCACAATCAATAAAATGTTTTGAGATTTCACCAACTTCGGTAATGTAAAAATGTGATGGAACTAAACTTCCGCCTAGCAATTCAAAAGCAATAGTTTGTAAGTTTTGCAAATATTTTTTTATTTCTGATAATTTCATAAGGTTTTATATTTATTGTAATATTGCGATTAATAGTTTCTTTTTTTAAGAACAACAAGTGATGTTATTTGATGCTAAAGAGAGAAAAAAATAAAGTTTTTGAATAGCTTTCTAGTTTTGCTCGTCTATTACAAAAACGGACTCCTTCAATAGATTCTTTAATAATTCCAATATTTTTCAACTCTTTTAAATATTGTGATATAGTAGGTTGAGCTAAATTTATAACTTCTACCAAGTCGCCACAAATACAAGATTGTATTTTTGTTAAATGTTCAATTATAGCGACGCATACAGGGTGCCCTAACACTTTTGCTATTTGAGCAATTTCATTCTGCTCAGTAGTGAAAAATTCTGATTTTGTAAGCCTCATAATTTATATATTGCAATATAACTAAGTTATAATTAATCAGTCGATTCATTGTTTTTAGTTTCATTAGCTATCTTAATGATTTCTTTTAACCTTGTCTTATGTTCTTATTTCTAGTTTAACTTTGTTTACCATATTTTTTTCTTTCCTTTTTTTGGGCATATTAATAAATTCTTAAGTTTCACTAACAGCTTTAAGTGTAAGTATTTCCTGAAAAAATGGAGTAGCAAAATTATTATTGAGTTTATCTAAACACTAAAGTAGTAATTATTTTTATATGACTATCGGATTCCTTGCATAAACGGTGATTTGCATGTATCTTATTGAAGTGGTTTAAAAATGATTACTGTTATGAGAATTCAATAATTTTTTAAAAATTTTCCAGATGAAGCTAGTTTCAAGGTTCATTTTAAAGCAGAAAGAGATAGTCATGGTATTATCTGCAAACGATGTCAGGGGAAGCAACACTATTGGCTTTCTACTAGAGATTAATATCAATGTAAAGGATGTAAACATAGAACTACTTTGCGCAGTGGCACCTTATTGCATGGCACACAATTACCTTATTATTATTATTGGTATTTTGCAATACTCATGCACCAGTGTTTTTCTGCCTTAGAAGTACAGTGGCAATTGGAACACCTCTATTATGAACCTATCTGGTATATGCTCCATAAAATACAATATTGGACTACCCTAGTAAATTTGTAACGGAAGTGTAAATACAACTCTCCCTAGGCCTTAACCCTGAGACAGGGTTATATTTACCCTTTCTCTGTAATCATTCAAAATCATTTCATATAGAATTAATAAATTGAATCAATTACAATAAGGCTGATAGCAATTCTCAATTGAAATTACCTCCTAAAATTGCTCCTTTTTACTCCATGCTTCAAAATATAATGGCAGAAACAACATTGTTATTTCTGCCATATTAATTTTTTGTTTTTTTAATGGAATCTATAAGCTAAAGTTTATTCTTGCAAACAAAAATCTTCCTGAATACCCAAACTGAGATGTTCTTCTAGAATATACAAATTGATCCCCAGCTGTTCCTCCTTCACGATTATCATCAGGATATACATCAAGTAAATTATTTGCTCCAACGGTGATATTTAGGTTTTCAAAAACCTTTGCTGACACAGAGAGATCAGTAACTATTTTTCCTCCATACACAGCATCATCACTAACCAAGGTTCCTTCTACTCTAGCATCTCCATTAAAGTCATCTGGGTCTGTAACTTCTCCAAAAAACACATTTCTCAACAATACATTATATCGTCCTATAGACAATGCATTGGTAAGACTTAATTTGGTTCTTGGCTGTGCCAACGTTAAAAATGCTTCTTCTTGGGCATCAAAAAAGTTACCTCCTTGTCCTGCATTATCGATTTTTTCAGGAACTCTAATTTCCTCTACTTCTGTCTCTGCAAAAGTAGCTGACAAATCACTTTTTAATGTAGCATCGCCTCCAAAATTAGCTTTATGAGATATAACCACATCTACTCCTTTGGACCTAGTATCAATTGCATTTACAAAAAAACGAGCACTTGTAGCTCCAGCATTATCAAATATACGGCTAAGCTCTGCATTCCCACCATTTCCAAAACTACCGCTATATACAATTCTATCATCAATATCGATTAAGTATGCATCTGCTGTAACTGTAAAGTTTTGAATTTTGGCTGTAAAACCTAAACTATAGCTATCAGACGTTTCCTCTTTTAATTTAGCAATTCCTATCAAGTTTGCTGCTCTACTGTCATTTGTAAAAGTACCTTGCTCAAACGGTTGATTATCTACAAAAACAGTACTGGTTCTACTAAAAAATTGCTGATGTAAAGAGGGTGCTCTAAATCCAGTACTATTAGCTCCTCGTACCGATATGTTTTCTGTTATTTTATATCTAGTGGCCAACTTATAATTAAAAGTATCCCCAAAATCAGAGAAATTCTCATATCTAGCTGCTAAACTTACCAGCCATTTCTCAGTAAAATCAGCTTCAATATCTACATATCCAGCGATACTGTTTCTGTATTTATCGGTTTCATTATTAGGATCATATCCTCTAAATACCTGAGAACCTCCACCAAGAGGCGTTCCTGTAAAATTATTTCGCACCAATTGATCATCCATAGTCGCACTGGTAACAGGGTTTCCGTTGATATCATAACTTGTATAGGAAGCTTCTTCTCCTGCTGTAATACTATAATTTTCTACTTTATACTCTGCTCCCATTGCAACACTCAATCCTTTGAAAATATCTTCATGAAATTTATTGATATCAAGGTTGGTTGTATTTTGCATAAAACTTAACCCTCCAGCATCAAAAGTTCTTGGAGTTGCAATTCCTAATGTTCCATTACTAGAATTACTAACGGTGATATCAAATATATTAATCCCATAAGTATTCGAGAAATCAACATTCCAGTCTTTAACTTTACCCTTAATTCCTAAAGAAATAGATTTATCTACAATATCGGTTCCTATATTTGGTAAAAAACCATTAGGAAAAGCTAATGTATTTGCTCTACCATCACTTTGAGCAGGTCTTCTATAAAAACCAGACGCCAGCCCTTGTCTGTAACTGATGCCTCCAAAACTATACAGCTCTGCATCATCTCCTAACGGAATCGCCATATTTGCAAAAAACTTACCTTCTCTTAATTTTGCTGTCCCTACTTTAAACCTAAAATCAGCACGTGTTAGTCCTCGTGCTGTTAATTCTGATTCATCAACATCAACATCCAACAAGCTTCTAAAAGTTTCTATATCTGTATCATTACTAACATCTAAAGCTGCTATTTGATCTCTGGTAGCCTGATCAAGGTATCCAATACCTTGAGCCGCGGTTTGATAGTCGGCCAGTGTCATTTCTGATACATTTCCTCCTCCTGCAGCAAAAACACGTTCTGCTCCATGAAACCCTCTAAAAATATCTCCTTGATAATTACGATTACGCAATGCAGGCTCTCTAGTAGAAAGAGATCCTGTAAAATTGATAAAACCTCCTTTTTCACCTAAAGCCAATCCATAATTTGCTTCTAACTTTACTTTTTCTCCATCACTACCTCCTTCAAACTGGTTAGAGTTTTCACTAAAATTAGCTCCTGTAGTTAACGACATATCTAATTTTCCTGTTGCTTTTTTAAGCACAATATTGATTACCCCTGCAATAGCATCAGATCCATATTGAGCGGCTGCACCATCTCGCAATACTTCAATACGCTGAATGGCTGCTGTGGGAATAGCATTCATATCTGTACCTACACTACCTGCACCTACTGTACCATTTACATTTACCAAAGCTGTATTGTGCCTTCTTTTTCCATTAATTAAAACCAATACCTGATCAGGCCCTAATCCTCTCAAAGATGCTGGATCAATATGATCTGTACCATCTGAGACTGTTTGAGTTTGAGAAGTAAAAGAAGGGGCTACATAGTTTAGAATCTCATTTACCGATGTCTGTGGTCCTTGTGTAGCTATTTGTGTAATATCTATAACATCTATTGGCACTGCCGTTTCTGTAGCTGTACGACTAGGGTTTCTTGACCCTACCAAAACTACATCATCTAATTGTGCCGCGGCATCTTGCAAAGTCACTGACACAAAATCTTTGCCTGATACATTGACCTCTTTAGTCTCAAAACCAATAAAAGAAATAATCAATGTAGTATTCTCATCTGGTAAGCTAATTGCAAAATTACCTTCAAAATCTGTCTGAGCACCATTTGAAGTACCTTTTACCAATATATTTGCTCCTGGTAATGGGTTTCCAGCAGCATCTTTGACACTCCCTTTGACCTCACGTTGCAAATCAACCTTAGTATCAAATAGAGGTTCTTTTTTTAATATCACCTGTTTCCCCACAATGGTGTATGAAATCCCTTTATTTTTAAACAAAATTTCTAAAACTTTATCCAGTGCCTGTTTATCAACTTTGATAGTAGCCTTTTGATTTAAGTTTACTTCATCATTGATATAAAAAAATTTGTAAGACGTTTGACTTTTTATCTCCTCTAGAATTTGTGATAGTGGCGTTTTTTCAAAATTAAGTCCTATTTTGCCTTGAGAGAAGCCCGAAGCTGCTATCATTTGAAAGATTGAAAAACAAAAAAGAATTAATGTAAGTTTCATTTTTAATGTAATTGACAGGTATCCCGCGTGTGAAAACGGCATACGATTACCCTTTTTTTTCATATTTTTGAAAAGTTTGATTGTTAAGTACTCAGTTTAATAATAATCGAATAAGTAAGGGAAGTGTAGCAGCACTTCCTTTTTTTTACAAATAGACTATCGTTTCTTATTAAAGAATGATCTTTTATTATCCCAGATCAAATCTTCAATCTTTTATTCTTGATGTATTACTATTGTATTCTTGTTTATCTCATATGTAAATTTTAAAGTTTCTGAAAATATTTTTAAGATCTCCTCGATATTCTCAACATCGAACTCCCCTGTAAATCGTGTATTATTCAACCTATCATTATGACATATAATGGTTACATCATATGCTCTTTCAATCCTAGTTAATACATCTGAAAAAGATTCATTTTGCAATAGTATTTTTTTATCCATCCAAGACGTATACAAAGATGTATTTACCTTTTTTTTGCTTAAAATCTTCACATTTTTATTAAAAACAGCCTGATCATTGGGTTCTAATTGTACACCAGAAATAATATTCTTCTGATCTTTTACCAACACTCCACCTTCTACCAAGGTTGTTTTCACCTCTTTATCTTCTACATATGATGATACATTAAATCTTGTTCCCAGTACCTGAACATCAACTTCTTTTGTTTTTACAATAAATGGTTTTCTTTTATTTTTGGTTACATCAAAAAATGCCTCCCCTTCTAGGTATACGACCCTATTTTCTTCTGAAGCCGCAAAATTTTGAGGAAATCTCAAACTACTTCCTGCATTTAACCAAACTTTTGTACTATCAGAAAGAACAAGTTGAAACAACTTTCCTTTTGGAATAACAACTTCTACATACTCAAGAAGGGTTTCTTTATTTTTATCTGGTTGTACAACAAATTGATTTTGTTTTTTTGTCCCCAACAAATTACCATCGGTACTTACAACCTCTTTTTTACTATCAAAATCCATATAGATAACGCTACCATCTGCTTGAATAATTTTGATTTTAGTATCATCTACCAAAAACTCTGACGCTACCACATTAGGGGATTTCTTGGGTATAGATGTATTTACTATTGCATAATAATAGCCTCCCAAAAGTATACATACTAGTATTGCAGCATATTTCATAACTTTTTGAAAACGTCCCAGTATGAGTTTTTTAGTTTTATTTTTATCTATCTTATTTATAAAATTAATATACGCTAATTCTGAATCCACAGACTGCTCATTTGCAGATGCATACCACTCATTCACTTCTTTTTTAAAAAGAATCTTATTGCCCTCATCCTCATTAAGCCACTCTTGCAATAATTCTCTTTCTGAAGCCGAAATATCCCCCTGAAGGTATCTCTTAATTATTGTTAAATAATTATCCATTATCCTCTTTTTACAATTAAATGATGCAGAAAAAACAAAAATCCCCTACTTTATTTTATTTTTTTTAATTTAGTAGATGATTTTTATCATGAAAAAAAACAATCAACACATAGATGAATTACTAATCAAAGGACTTGAAAAGGGAGACCAAAACAGTTACAAAAAATTGTTTGAACACTATTATCCTTCATTATATAATTATGTTTACAAACTCTCCAGTAATTCTTATGTATCTGAAGATTTGGTTCAAAATGTGTTGCTGAGAATTTGGGAAAAAAAATCTTCCTTAAAAATCACTTCGTCTTTAAGAAACTATTTATTAAGAGCCTGTCATAATGAATTTCTTATGTACTTACGGCAACAAAAAAAAGAATATGATAGTATAGATGAGTTAAAATGGGAAGCTTTATTAGAAATGCATAATACCCCTGAAGAAGACCAAACAGAAACAGATTGGTTAAAAATAGAAAGGGCAATCGAGCTACTCCCTAAAAAATGTAGAGAGGTTTTCAAACTTAGTCGCTTAGAACAAAAAAAACATAAAGAAATAGCCGAAATTTTAGGTATCTCTACCAAAACTGTAGAAATTCATATTAGCAAAGCTTTACGCTTCTTAAAGGCAAACATTTCTGTTTTTTTTCTTTAAAACAAATCACTTATTGAAAAATAAAAACTTATAAACCAAACATTTAAGACAACTGTTTTTAGCAAAAAAAAAAAATCTTCAACAATTACCATCATTAATTTAATAAGCAGAAAAAGAAAAGTCTCTTCTTTTTTCGTACTTTTGTTTAACGTTATTAAAAAAAAAGTGAACAACATAAAAAAAACATTCAGCATTAAAGATTTAGAAAATCTATGTGGTATCAAAGCTCACACCATAAGGATATGGGAAAAAAGATACAATCTTCTTTCTCCTGATCGCACAGAAACCAACATCAGAACATACAATCTAAAAAGTCTTCAAAAACTGCTGAATGTAACTTACCTAGTAAATAGCGGTTATAAAATATCAAGAATCTCTAAACTCAATGACCAAGAAATAAATGAATATGTGAGAAATATTATTTCTCACAATAGTATCAAAGATCAATCTATCAATTCTTTTAAAATTGCTATGCTCAATTATGATCTTTCTTTATTCTTAAATACATATGAGCAATTAGAAAACAAAAAGAGTTTTAGAGAAATATTTACTACTGTTTTTATCCCTCTCCTCAAAGAAATTGGTTTACTATGGCAAACCAGTACTATCACCCCTTCACACGAACGTTTTCTATCTAATTTAATAAAACAAAAACTTTTATTGAATATCGAAAAACTTCAATATTCTAAACCAACTAAAAACGACAAAGCATTTGTTTTATTTCTACCAGAAAATGAGATTCATGAATTGGGCTTGTTATACATTTATTATGAAATCCTTTTACATGGTTATAAAGTTATATATCTAGGAGCTAGCATTCCATTAGACAATCTCCCTCAAATACTTTCTTTACACAAGGAAATAATTTTTGTATCTTATTTTACTATCAGGCCAGAAAAAGAAAACATCAAAGCATATACCAGGGAGTTTAATAGCATTGTTTGTAATGATACCGTTTATGATTTATGGGTACTTGGTAAACAGGTTATAAATATCGACAGTGAAGATAATCACTATTATTTTGAATCTATCAGCTCATTGATTGCTGAGCTTTAACACAACACACTTTTTGTTATGCCAAAAAAAATAATTGTCATCGGTTCTGGTTTTTCTTCTCTATCTGCTTCATGCTATCTAGCGAAATTGGGATATGATGTAACGATTTTTGAAAAAAACGACACCATAGGGGGTAGAGCTAGACAATTAAAAAAAGAAGGATTCACTTTTGATATTGGTCCCTCTTGGTATTGGATGCCAGATGTGTTTGAAAGTTTTTTTAATGATTTTGGTACCTCTGTTTCTGATTATTATCAATTAGACAAATTAAACCCTGCATACAAAGTTTTTTTTAAAAAAAATGAAAGTCTCTTAATCAAAGATACGCTAGATAAGATATATAAAGCTTTTGAAAATGAAGAAGAAGGAAGCTCTATTAAACTTAAAAAATTTATAAAAACAGCACAGAACAACTATGATATTGCTATTAAAAATTTGGTATACAGACCTGGTGTTTCACCATTAGAATTGGTCACCAAAGATACTTTGATGAAGATAAAACAGTTTTTTAGTACCATTTCAAGAGAAGTACGCAAAGAGTTTAAAAATAAAAAACTAATTCAAATACTTGAATTTCCTGTACTTTTTCTAGGAGCAAAACCTAGTGATACTCCTTCTTTTTATAGCTTTATGAATTATGCTGATTTTGGACTAGGAACTTGGCACCCGAGAGGAGGTATGTATCAAGTTATACTCGGTATAAAAAAACTGGCTGAATCTCTAGGAGTAACCATTTGTACAAATTCTAATGTTGAAAAAATCCTTGTCAAACAAGGAAACGCTGCTGGAGTTATTGTAAACTCGACTACTATACTATCAGACATGGTATTATGTGGTGCTGATTATCATCATGGAGAAACCTTACTACCTCTTGAGTACAGACAATATTCTGAAAAATACTGGGAAAGTAAAGTTTTTGCACCATCAGCATTACTTTTTTATGTAGGTTTTGACAAAAAACTAGATAATATTCATCACCATAATTTATTTTTTGACACCGATTTTGATCAACATGCTAACAATATTTATGATCAACCTGCATGGCCAGAAGAACCTCTTTTTTATGCTAATTTTACTTCTATAACAGATCCTACATCTGCGCCAGAAGGAAAAGAAAATGGTTTTTTTCTAATTCCATTAGCCCCAGGAATAGAAGATACTGAGGCACTAAGAGAACGTTATTTTGAGAAAATAATAACTCGTTTTGAAAAACTTACTAATCAAAATATCAGAAACGCTATAATTTTTAAAAAATCATTTTGTGTAAAAGACTTTATCAAAGAATATAATTCTTACAAAGGAAACGCTTATGGAATGGCTAATACTCTTTTACAAACTGCTTTTTTAAGACCTAAATTAAAAAGTAAGAAAGTAAACAAGTTATTTTTTACTGGGCAACTTACAGTCCCAGGCCCTGGTGTGCCCCCTTCTCTTATTTCTGGAAAACTCGTGGCTGGATTAATTGAAGCTCAACAAAACATCAAGAAATCACAATTTATCACAACATAATAACTCATTGCATTAGACCATAAAACTAATTGATTATGAAATTAATTTTTGATACCGTATCGTATAGTTGTAGCAAGATTGTTACCAACTCGTATAGCACGTCATTTTCTCTTGCCTCAAAAATGTTATCTGGTTCTATACGACAAGATATTTATAATATTTATGGATTTGTACGGTTTGCAGATGAAATTGTTGATACATTTCATAAGTATGATAAAGAAAGATTATTTAACGACTTTGAACAAGAAATGTATCGAGGGATTCAAGATAAAATCAGTTTAAATCCAATTATTAATTCTTTTCAAAAAACAGTACATCAATACAATATCCCCCCAGAGTTATACGAAGCTTTTATGAGTAGCATGAGATTAGACCTACATAAGACTAAATATTTAACAGATCAAGAGTATAAAGAATATATTTACGGGTCTGCCGATGTAGTTGGCTTAATGTGTTTAAAAGTATTTGTAAACGGAGATCAAGCTAAATATGATGAATTAAAACAAAGCGCAATGTATCTGGGATCAGCTTTTCAAAAGGTTAATTTCTTACGTGATCTAAAATCTGATCATGAGGTTCTGGATAGATCTTATTTTCCTAATATTGATTTAAGTCAATTAAATGAAGGCGCTAAATCAAAAATTATTAAAGAAATAGAAGAAGATTTTGACAATGCTCTAAAAGGAATTCTAAAACTTCCTGTAGAAGCTAAATTTGGAGTTTATATGGCTTATGTATACTATAAAAAACTATTAAACAAGCTTAAAAAAACTCCTTCTCTAGAAATAAAAAACACCCGCATACGAGTTTCTAATTATCAAAAAATTCAGTTACTCGCCAAATCTTATTTTGATTATCAATTAAATCTAATTTAGCCGTATTTTTATATAAAAATCTATCTTGTGAAAATTCTTATTCAGCTTTTAGTTTTTTTTACCACTTTCTGTGTTATGGAGTTTATGGCTTGGTTTACACACAAGTACATAATGCATGGTTTTTTATGGATTCTTCATAAGGATCACCATCATAAGGATCATGGTAACTGGTGGGAACGTAATGATTTATTTTTTATCTTTTATGCTATTGTAAGTATGTCCTGTATTTTATTTCACCACCCACAAACTTTCTGGCTAGGAAGACCTATCGGTTTTGGGATATTGGCATATGGAATTGCTTATTTTGTAGTACATGATATTTTTATACATCAACGCTTTAAATTATTAAAAAAGACTAATAATCGATATGCTAAAGGACTAAGAAGAGCACATAAAATGCATCATAAAAATATAAAAAAGGAAAAAGGAGAATGTTTTGGCATGTTATTCGTTCCTTTTAAATACTTCAAAAAATAACTATTGATCCAGTAAGCTATCAATTGTTTCTCTTACTTTGGTAGTATTCCAATCTGCCGCACCTACTTTATCAATAATTATATTTCCTTTTTTATCTATCAAATAAGTTGCAGGTATTGTTTTGCTTATAAAAGGCTTAGGATGCTCAGATAATGACCGATATATTGGGTAGTTATAGTTTTTATTTTTCATAAACTTATTTAATTCTGGATCATCATCTGTAGTAACAAAAAGAAACACAACTTTATCTTGATAATCATTATACAGTTTTTGCAAAGAAGGCATCTCTGCAATACATGGCGGACACCATGTTGCCCAATAATTAATCAAAACAACTTTATCTCTGGCTGTATCAAAATTAATAGAAGGTGTATTCACCCCATGTAGTTTCCAGTCATAAGTTGCTACTTTTTTTCTTTCTTCTACTTCTACTATACTAGGACTAAAAGAAAAAATTCTAGTTAGAAATATTTGCATCATTCCTCTAGTGTTAGGAATAAAAAATAGCACCAATATGATTACAAAAATTATATTAGAAATCTTTTTTTTCTCAAACTTCATTCGTTTGGCTTTTATACTTTACAATTAAACAATTTTTATAACTACTGGTCAATCCTCTAATCAATTTAAAATTAATTATATAGTCACTCTACTCTTTCTATCAATATTTAATAAAATCAGTACCGATAATTCTGTCTTAGAACCTGTATTCTACTTACAAAGTTATATAAATAATTATACCTGCAACGAGATTTATAAAGTCTTACTTACATCATGGCAACAAAAATTAATGGACTGAAGCTATTACCCTATATTTTGACAATAAAAGCGCAATCAGATTTATTGATTGCGCTTAAGAAAAACTAACAAAAATACTAATGAACTAACTATCTAGAAATGCTTCCCGTTGGGAAGGACTCACTATTAAGTTCAAAAGCATAACTTGTGGGTGCTGTTTCTGTACCAGCAGTTCCTACCAAAGGTTTTAATAAAAATGGTGCTGCGGCATTATCTGGAAAAGGTTCTACAGAAATTACAACGGCTTTTCCTCTAACATCTAATGGAAATGTTACTCCATCTGGTTCATTTCTAAAAAAGTCTTCTCCTGGCAATTGTGGTCCGTTTGAAGCTGTCTCACTAAATCCATCACTAGCACCTGCATTATCGTCTGCACTACCTCCCATTGTAAATGTACCTGTAGAAATTGGCACTCCTTCTGATACTACCCATCCTTCATATTTCCAACCTGCATCAAGAACTGGCAGTGTAAGAGTTGCTACTGGTGGCATTGCTGGGGTTCCAAACCATACTCCAAATTCATCATTACCATTATTGGCAGTCATGGGAGCTTCATCTGTAGGTGTTCTTAAAAAGAAATTCCCTGCCGAGTCTAAAAAATCCCCTTCTGTTATTACTGGGCCTAATCCTACAGTTGCAGTATTACCTGTACCAAAATCTCCTTTTAAAAGTTTTGTATCTGCTGGTGCAGGATCTGGATCTGGGGTTGGCTCAATAGTCAATACAAAAGATGTAGCTGCATTCAATGACTCTGTATTTACCGCAAAAGAAGTACTAGATAATTCTCCACTACTATTTACAGAAAATGTACCTGTAGAAACGGGATCTCCATTAACAATAATCCATCCTTCATACAAATAATCACTTCCTAAATCCTCTAAACCATTAAGATTAACTGTCAAATTTGATTCTGTAGATACATTACCTGAATCATCATCATCACTACAAGAAATGGCAATACATCCCATTACCAAAATACCTATAATTGCTTTTTTTAACATTACTTTTATTTTTATAATTATTACGATTATAAAAATAAAAGTAACTGAGCTCTTAAAATGTTAGCCATCTAACATTAAGCAACATTTTTTAATCGAATCTCTTTTCTATTGAAATCAATGATATTAGATTCTTTCAATTCGTTCAGAATAATGTTTAATGTCGGTCTGGAAGTTCCTATGAGATGGGCGATATCTTTTTGAGTATATGGGTGCTCTATTACCATATCTCCTGTATGAGGACAACAATGCCCATAATCTTCCTTAAGTTCATTCAAGAATTCTAGTAATCTTGTTTTGGTATCTTTAAACAGAAGTAATTGCAATCTTCGTTCTAAGCGCTTGAAACGCATTCCTATAAATTTATAGATTCTTAAGCTGAAGGACTGATTGTCTTTCATAAGTTCATGCATAGTTTCTACTCCAATGGGGCATATAGAGGTAGTATTATCAAGAGACTGGGCAAATTCTGTTCTTTTATTTTCTCCAAGAATTGCTTTTTCCCCAAAAATTTCTCCTTTGATAAGAATAGCTTTTATAACTTCATGACCATCTTCTGCATAATATCCTATTTTGACTTTTCCTTTTTCTATAAGATATATTTTATTGGCAGAATCTTCTTCAAAATAGATATAATCATTCTTTCTATAAGCATCAAAATCATGATCTTTTTTATACTCTTTAAACTTATGCGGACATAATATCTTGAAGAGGTTTGCATCCTCAAAGAACCAAATAGTACTCATGATAATGTATGTTTTAAAGTGTTAGTTTACAAAATTAGAACGCAAAACATGAAAATTCCTTACATTATTGATGTAAAAAACTCCTTAAAACTTTGTTTTAAGGAGTTCTTATTTTTTACATAAAAGAGTCTATCTTCTTATGCATTTTCCTTTTTTATAAGGTTTAATGCTGAACCTTCTTTAAACCATTCTATTTGAGAATCATTATAAGTATGATTTAATAATATTAGGTCCTTGGAATCATCAGAATGAACAACCTCTAGTGTCAATTGTTTTCCTGGAGCAAATTGCTCAAGATCTATAAAGTTAAAGGTATCGTCCTCTTGTATCAAGTCATAATCATTTTCATTTGCAAAAGTCAATCCAAGCATTCCTTGTTTCTTAAGATTTGTCTCATGAATACGAGCAAATGATTTTACAATTACAGCACGTACTCCTAAATGACGTGGCTCCATAGCTGCATGTTCTCTTGATGATCCTTCTCCATAGTTATGATCTCCTACTACTATGGTAGGTACTCCTGCAGCTTTATACGTTCGCTGTACATTTGGCACACCATCATACTCACCATTCAACTGACTTTTTACAAAATTAGTTTTCTTGTTATAAGCATTTACTGCACCGATCAAACAATTGTTGGAAATATTATCTAAATGTCCTCTATAACGTAACCATGGTCCTGCCATAGAGATATGATCTGTAGTACATTTACCAAATGCTTTTATAAGTAGTTTGGCTCCAGTAATATTTTTTCCATCCCAAGCCTTAAACGGGTTTAACAATTCTAATCTTTCTGATTCTGGATTTACTACTATTTCAACACTAGAACCATCTTTTTGTGGTGCAAGATAACCTGCATCTTCTACATCAAAACCTTTTGGAGGTAATTCCCACCCTGTAGGTTCATCCAACATTACTTCTTCTCCATTCTCATTGATTAGTTTATCTGTAATAGGGTTAAAATCTAACCTTCCTGAGATTGCAACTGCGGCAACCATTTCTGGTGAAGCAACAAAGGCATGTGTATTAGGATTGCCGTCTGCTCTTTTTGCAAAGTTTCTATTAAAAGAGTGTATAATTGAATTTTTTTCTTCTTTATCTGCTCCTTCTCTTGCCCATTGGCCAATACATGGTCCACATGCATTTGTAAATATTTTTGCGTCTAATTTTTCAAAAATATCGAGTAAACCATCTCTCTCTGCAGTAAATCTTACTTGTTCTGATCCTGGATTGATCCCGAATTCTGCTTTGGTTTTTAATCCTTTATCTACAGCTTGTTGCGCTATTGATGCTGCTCTTGATAAATCTTCATAAGATGAGTTGGTACAAGACCCTATCAATCCCCACTCTACTTTAAGTGGCCAATCATTAGACTTTGCTTTATCTGTCATTTCTCCAACTGGTGTAGCTAAATCTGGAGTGAATGGACCATTTACATGGGGTTTCAATTCTGATAAATTAATCTCTATAACTTGATCAAAATATTGTTCTGGATTTGCATATACTTCTGAATCTCCTGTAAGGTGTTCTTTTACCTCATTTGCAGCGTCTGCTATATCACTACGATCTGTAGCACGTAAATAACGCTCCATAGATTCATCATATCCAAAAGTAGAAGTTGTTGCTCCTATTTCTGCTCCCATATTACAGATGGTACCTTTACCTGTACAAGACATAGATTCTGCACCAGGTCCAAAATACTCTACAATAGCTCCAGTACCTCCTTTTACGGTAAGGATACCTGCTACTTTAAGAATAACATCCTTTGGTGCTGTCCAACCA
The DNA here is from genome assembly GCF_002924285.1 of Aquimarina sp. I32.4. Lineage (NCBI taxonomy): Bacteria > Pseudomonadati > Bacteroidota > Flavobacteriia > Flavobacteriales > Flavobacteriaceae > Aquimarina > Aquimarina sp. I32.4. Next base: position 33,212 of record NZ_PGUB01000014.1, read on the forward strand.
CTAAGTTTCCCAGTTAATTTTACTCCTATCAATTTAGGAAATTTAAGTTCCCATGGCATTCCTGCCATTACATCTACGGCATCTGCTCCACCAACTCCAATAGCAACCATCCCTAATCCTCCTGCATTTACTGTATGTGAATCGGTACCGATCATCATACCTCCTGGAAATGCATAGTTTTCTAATACTACTTGATGAATAATTCCTGCTCCTGGTTTCCAAAATCCAATTCCGTATTTATTGGATACTGATTCTAGAAAATTAAATACTTCATTACTTGTATTTAAGGCTGTTTGTAAATCTTTATCTGCACCTACTTTTGCCTGAATCAAGTGATCACAGTGCACTGTTGTTGGTACTGCTACTTTTGTTTTACCTGCTTGCATAAATTGTAATAATGCCATTTGAGCAGTTGCATCTTGGCAAGCGATACGATCTGGTGCAAAGTCTACATAATCTTTACCACGAGTGAACGCTTTCTGGGAGTCATTGCCCCACAAATGCGAATACAAAATTTTCTCTGCCAGAGTTAAAGGTGTACCTGTTATTTCACGTGCTGCGTTAACACGATCTGATAACTGATCGTAAACCTTTTTAATCATATCGATATCGAATGCCATATCTATTATTTTTTTATATTGAAAAGTTCTGCAAAAATACGAATTTTAAAAGATTTTATTAAATGAATACTTCTTATCGGCTCTTTTTGCTTTTTTAAAAAAATATAGGCTTTCATTTATTGATATCCATAAATTTAATTTATGAATTTTATAAAATCAATAAAAATTAAGATAAGAAAATAACTCGCTCTAAAACGAAGTTACGAAAACGTTATAGTTATTCTGTTAAAATTTACTCATTAAGTGAGATTTTAATGCTCTGAAACTTACTCTGAGACAATTTATTTATAAAAAGTATAAGTGAGGTTCTAGAACCTCACTTATACTTTTGTAAGAAAACCTAATTTTATTAGTTTTTCTTCTTTTCATGCCTCTTCTTTTTAAAGCTTTCATACTGCTCTAATTGAACTGCAGTAAGTGTTGCTTTAAACTTTTCATTTTCACTCTTCATTAATTCCCTATGTTTTTTAAGCATCCCTTTTTGCTCTTTATTCCATGTACTTTTCAAGGCTTTTCTTTTTCCTTTTCTTGAGAGGTCTTCATTTTCTACAATTGCCAATTGTTCTTCTGTAAAGCTATCATGCATTACTGCTCGTTGTTTTTTTCTGAGCGTTCTTTTATTATTTAATTGTTCTTTCTGAGTTTCAGACAGGCTTTCATAAAATTCTTTTTTTAAGACCTTACGTTCTTTACGGCTTACATCAGGTTGTGCAGATACGGTAATAGCACTTATTACTAATGCTATAAAATATATTATACTATTTTTCATTTATTTCTTTTTCAATATTAAACTTATGTATTATTTATCCTGAACGTTCAATACTAAGACTGATACATTCTAAAAAGGTTTAATATTGAAGTAAAACAAAGGTTAAGAAAAAATTGTTATACCGTAAACTCTCTATAAGTAGTAAGGCACTTCTTAAAAAGAAGTGCCTTACTACTTATTCTAAATAACTTATACAAAAAGCTACCAATGCTAATAGTAGTTTTTTAACGTATATAATGGATATAATATGTTTCTGGATTTCCTTGCTCGTCAGTTTGAGAGGCAGATAATATTAAATTATTCATGTCCAATCGATCAATATTTTCTGCCAATTTTTCTTCAAAATTAGTACCTTCAAATTTAATTATCCGTTTAAGTGTTTTTCCTTCTATTTCCCAAGTTCCTTTTTCATCTACATTATCATCAACACAAGTATCATTATCTAAGAAAAAGTCTGATTCATAAAAAGTATTATCTTTAGAGAAATTCATAAAGTTCATCTCTTCACACCCACTAAGTTTATCAGCTACAAAATTAGTATCTACAATCACCCCATATTCTTTTATATTCCAAGTATCGGACACTAAAATCTCTGTTTGAGTCAATTCTACCGAATTATCATCGTCACTATTACAAGATATCATTAGGCTTAAAGAAATAACAGTAACTAATTTTAAAAAAGTTTTTTTCATTTTTTTATTTTGGATTTTTATTAATGTTAATTAGGTTAACATTAAATATATATGTCAGAACAAAACAAAATGTTACCTTATTTTTGCTCTTTTTTTGCCTATAAAAAACACTCTTCTATATATCAAACACATAGATTACAAAAAAGTTCAAAAGTAGTTATGTGGTTTACAAAAAATAGTTTTAGAACAAACTAATAATAATATTTTCTATACTTATTCCTTCTGCTTCTGCTTTATAATTTTTTATCATACGATGGCGCAAAATCCCCATTGCTACTGCTTGTATATCTTCTATATCAGGAGAAAATTTACCTTTTATAGCTGCATTTGCTTTGGCTGCAAGAATAAGGTTCTGAGAAGCTCTTGGTCCTGCTCCCCAGTCTATATAGTTTTTGACCAAATCGGTTGCTGTTTCTTCATTAGGCCTAGTTTTACCAACCATTTTTACAGCATATTCAATTACATTATCTGCGACAGGAACACGACGTATCAATTGCTGAAAATCAATAATATCTTGTGCTGTAAATAATGAATTAATTGTTTTTGTAGTACCACCTGTTGTACTTTTTACTACATCTACTTCTTCTTGAAAACTCGGATATTTTAGCTCTATTGCAAACATAAATCTATCCAATTGTGCTTCTGGAAGCGGGTATGTCCCTTCTTGTTCTATAGGATTTTGTGTTGCCAACACAAAATATGGAAGGTCTAATTTATAATGATGTCCTGCTACAGTGACTGATCGTTCTTGCATAGCTTCAAGAAGGGCTGCTTGAGTTTTTGGAGGAGTACGGTTGATTTCATCTGCCAATATAATATTAGAAAATATTGGGCCTTTTATAAATTTAAAATGTCTTGTTTCGTCTAATATTTCACTTCCTAAGATATCACTAGGCATCAAATCTGGTGTAAACTGAATTCTTTTAAAATCCAATCCTAAGGCTTGCGAGATGGTATTAACCATTAGCGTTTTGGCTAATCCTGGAACACCTATTAGCAATGCATGCCCTCCTGAAAAGATCGAAATAAGAATTTGATCGATTACCTTTTCTTGCCCAATAATTACCTTAGAAATTTCATTTTTAAGTTCTGAATGTTTTTTTACCAGTTTTTCTATAGCCGCTACGTCTTCTGACATATTTTTTTATTTTTTTAACCAGTTACCGCTATATTCACAGTCTCTGTACTCTCCATTAATTTTTATATAAGTATCCATTATTTTCTCATTCTGCCACTTACGAATTGCATCAATTTGTTTTTTCCTCTTTGCTAATTCCTGTATTTTAAGATAATCATTAGCATAATCTGCTATATGCTCATCATATCGATTAAGGACTGTTATCAATTTAAACTTTTTTCTACCTTGACGGTCTTGATCAGGAATTACTAAAGAAACTTCATTGGTTTTTAATTTAGATACTTGATCATACAATATAGGGTCAATTTTGGTAAGTTCAAAATGAGTATCTCCTGTTGTTGGATTTAATAATTGCCCTCCATCTTCACGAGTTTCTTTCTCGTCACTAAACTTTCTTGCTGCTTCTTGAAATTTAATAGATCCAGAAACAATACTTGTTCTTACAGAGTCTATTAATCTTTTGGCTTCTGTAACGCTTTCTCTTGTAACATCAGGAATAAGAAGGATATGTCTTACATCTATTTCTTCTCCTCGTATTTTATCTACTTTCACGATATGCCATCCAAAATCAGTTTTGAAAGGTTCACTTACTTCTCCTTCTTGTAAACTAAAAGAAACATCTTTAAATTCTTTTGCAAAATTTGTCTTGCGATCTAATGTATATTTTCCTCCAGTAGATTTTGATCCAGGGTCTTGAGAATACAATACTGCTTTGGTTGCAAAACTACTTCCGTTTTCTACAATATCTTCTCTAAATTGACTTAAACGATCTATTACTTTTTGTTCTTCTTCTTGTGGTATTTCTGGTTCTATTACTATTTGAGCTAATTCAATCTCTGTACCAAAAAGTGGTCTTTCTTCTTCTGGAATATCATCAAAAAATTCTCTTACTTCTTCTGGAGTAATCTCAATACCTTCTATAATCTTAGCTCTCATTTGCTCAGATAGTCTGTTTGATTTATTGATCTCGAAAAGTTCTTTTCTGAAATCTGAGATATTATCTTTTTTATAGAAGCTCAATACTTTTTCTACTGTACCCAATTCATTGGTCATATAACCCAATTGCTGATCTACCATAGAATTAACTTCAGCATCTTTGACAATAATACTATCTTGTACTGCATGATGTGCATATAATTTACTCTCAAATAAACTACCTGCAAGTTCACAGCGACTTACATCTGATGAAGAAACGCCCTCACTAACCAATTGTTTATATGCAATATCTACATCACTATCTAATAGTACATTTTCTCCAATTACTGCTGCTACACCATCTATTTTCATTTTCTGAAAAGGCGCTTTCACTGTATCTGTTACTACTGCAAGTGTATCATTTGCAACAACCTTTGCTATAACAGTAGTATCTTGCACTACTTCTTCTATAACATCTTGGGCATAAATTTGTGTACTTATATTAAAGGTAAGTATTGCACAAAGTGCGGTAGTTTTAATCATATACTTCAAATTGTTTGTTCTCAACTGCATCTCTTGTAATATCTTTTTCTATTTTTTTTATCAGCTCCAGTTTTCTTTTATTCAATATAATTTGTCTTATCGTGGGTTTTATGTACTCTAGCGGAGCTACTTCACTGCGCCTTAATACCTCCTTCATTTTTACCATATACACTCCTGTAGAATCACTAAGTTGTATATATTTCCCTTTTTTTAAGAACTTTACTTTATCTTGTTTTTTTAGAATTGGAATTTTGTGTAACACCTGATCCAACTCTATCCAAACAGAATCATTTAATGAATATGTAAGAAATTCTAGCTTTTTACTTTCTAGTTCTTCTACATCTTCTTCTTTAAAACGATTTAATTGCTGTTGCGTTGCAACAATATTTTCATAATCTGGTGGCAAATGTAAGTAACGTAATTTTACTATCTCTTGATTAAGATTAAAATTTTTCAAATTTTGATCGTAATAAGATTGAAGATCTTGCTCTGTAATCTCCATATTTATAGATTTTTTGATCACCGCATTTTTATATGCATTGATATATAATGTACTTTGGTAGCTTTCTACAAGATCCTCAAATTCTTTGAGCTCTTCTTCTGTAAGGTTTAATTTTGCTTTATCTATAAATAATTGGCGGGTTGCCCATGTTTTAATATAACTATTTACAATATTTGCACTATCCTGCTCTGAAGCGTTTTTGGGTACTAAATCTTTGATTTCTTCTTTATACAGATACGCATCATTTACTCGGGCAATAGTTTGTTTTTTGGAGTTATTTTTAAATTTTTGACATGAAGTAGCTATAATGAATAATAGCAGTAGTAGTAGTTTGTAGTATTTCATTTTTTTATAATAATTTGAGAATCATAAAACATAACCTTTATTCATTAGAATTAATGCTGTTTTTTGTGCATGGGTACTATTACTTTTTTATGATTTACTCAAGTATTTCAACCTTTATTATGTTGTTTATAGTATAGGGTTTTACATTTTTAAATTTCAAAAAACACTTATATAGACAACTCTTTTTTTGCTTTCTTTAATATTTTTTTATTAACCTTCACAGAGTACTTTTCCTTAAGTTCATCCAACCATTTTCCTTCAATACTTTGTTGGTAGTCATTAATAACCTCTCCCCTTATTTCATCAAAAGTTTTAATTCGGGAAGGTAAAATTTCTTTAACCATTATCAAAGTGGTAAAATTTTCTTCTTCTGAAATGGTAATTGCTCCTATTTCTTTAGAAAAATTATTAGGCATATTACTTTTACCTTTATTCAATACCTCTTCTGAGAATAAAATCGTTGTATTATCGCCTTCTATTTCTTTTTTTACTTCTTCTATCGCTTTTTTCTCTTTCAATAACTCTTTAATTTTTAAAATCAAATCATGATTTGATGATGATGCTTTGAATACTTTATAAGCTTCATTTTGTTTATAGTCCTTTTTTTGTTTTTCGTAATACGCCTTTATTGCTATAGAATCAGTTTTAGCTGCATTCCATATCTTAGACTCCATAAGGTCAAAAAGTAAAAGGCCGTCTCGATACTCTTCTATAATATTTGCAAAATCTATATTATCTTCTTCCAAATGTTCTTCATAATATTGTAGCAAGGTAGAAGATTCAAATTTGGGATACATTTCTTCTATATATGCAGATGAATCTATATATCTACGTATTCCCATCTGATTACTCATTAAAAAATCAATAAAATCTTTATAGGTATACTTTTCTTTTTTGATGCTAAAAAATTCTTTTTCTATCTCTTTATCTTTTTTTAACATTTCCCATTTTTCTTCAGAAAATGTAACTGGGATATTTTTTTTAAAAAAGGCTATAGCTTTTTCGTTTTTGTTAACAGCATATTTCTTTCTTAATGAATTGATAAAAGATTCTGTAATTAATTTTGATCGACTATCTCTTTTTATTCTTTTAGCAAGATTATTTTTTTGTTCTTCAAACGTTCTTGGTTTATGTTTTTCTATAAGCTTAATAATATGCCAACCGTATTGTGTTTTTAAGGGTTCAGAAATTTCATTTTTCTTTTGCAAAGCAAATGCCGCTTGTTCGAATTTTTGTGAATTCAATGCTCCTTGTGCAAAACGCTTGAGCACACCTCCTTTTATTGCAGTACTAGGGTCCTCACTATATTGTTTTGCTAAAGCCGAAAAAGAGACCCCTTGTGCCAGTTGCTGGTTGATTTTTTTTATTCTTTTTTTTGCTCCTTCAGAAGTACGATTAGCATTTATCGCAACCATAATATGAGCAACTGTAACTTCTCCTAATTTCTTCTCTCTGCTATTTACTTTTAAAATATGATATCCAAATTGTGTTCTAAATGGTTCAGACACCTCTCCTATTTTTGTTGAATATGCAGCTTCCTCAAAGGGATACACCATTCTAAATGCAGAAAACCATCCTAAATTTCCATCATTTTTGGATACAGAAGGATCTTGACTATAGACTCTGGCTACCACATCAAATGCTTCTCCTTTATCTATTTTATTTTTTGCTTCTATAATTTTTTGATAGGCCGCAATTGTGTCTTTTTCTGAAGCATTAGGTTTTAGTATGATCAATATATGGCTTGCATTTATCTGTTCTAGCGAACGCTCATAAGCTTGTTTTAACAAAGCTTCAGATGCCTTGTTATCTGTAAGATAGCCTTTGACCAATTGCTCTCTATACCCTTCTAATTCTGAAACATATGCTTCTTTTTTATTTAACCCTAAATACTCTGCTTCTTTGAGCTTTAATTTATAATTGACAAATAGATCAAAATATTTATCAATATTTTTCTGAGAATCGTCTTTAACCAAATCTATATTTTTGAGATATACTCTTTTAAATTCTGAGATATACACTGGAGATTCATCTATCGTAAATAGTATTTCTTTTGATTGTTGCGCATGGGTTTGCATCAAAAAAATACTTCCTAAAAATAATAATAACGCCTTCTTATACATAGTTTCTATATGGTGAAGTCCTTAACTGAACAAAAATAACAATATTAAGATGTTTTACAAGTTCTTCTTCTAACGAAGTAATTGCACTCTATAGTATTGACTTTTAGTTTTTTTATATTATAGACCTAATACAAACTCAAAAAACAAATAGCAATTTTATCATGGAATATACTCTTGACATCGAAATCAAGCTTCCTAGGCACCAAGTAGTTGATTTATTTAAAAATGAAGAAAATATGAAGTTTTGGCAAAAAGGTTTTGTAAATATGACTCTTCTTAATGGTCAAAAAGGAAAAGCTGGAGCAGTATCAAAATTAACTTACATAATGGGAAAACGAAAAATTGAAATGGTTGAAACCATTACTCTATTAGATCTTCCTGCCGCAATTCATCTTACCTTTGATGCTAAAAACATATACAATATTCAGGAAAATTATTTTGAAGAACTTGTCAATGGACACACTAAATGGATATCTAAAAATGAATTTAAGTTTAGTGGTTTTATGAAAATTATGGGATTTTTAATGCCAGGAGCATTCAAAAAACAATCGTATAGTTATATGAAAGATTTTAAAGCCTTTGCAGAGAATGGTAAAAGTGTAAATAATTAATACTAGCTATCTTCTTTTTATCTTCTTTGCCTATTTACTTATATACTAGACTGATTCTTCTTATTTTTAAATTTAAAGATTATAAAAGCTAACTAGTTATTCTCATTGTGCATTCTTGATATGTATCTTTTACCTTAACTTTGGTGTATTCTTAATTTGATATCTATTTTGGAAAAAACACAAAAATTAAAACTGATTTGGGATTTCAAAGGTCCTGCTGCTAATAAAACAGCTCAACACCACGAAATTCACCTAAAAGAGTATATTACTCTAGAAAAGCTATCACTTAGTATCACGGGGTTTCAAGACATCAATGATATGCATAGTATAGCATATATGGTGGTTATGAGTTCTGAAATGAAAGCTGTGAGAGATGCTTTAAAACCTCATCGCGGACAATTGTATCAGGAGTAAGGCTTTCAAAAAAAATAATTCGTGGCACATATATTGTTTCAGACCTTATATATTTGCAAAAATTTAAAAATCAGTAAACAAAAAATAAAATGAAAAAAGTAATCGCATTAATCCTGGTTTTGGTTGCCAGTTTTCAAATAAATGCTCAATCAAAAACAGGAAGTATTGACACTGAATTTATTCTTTCTCAAATGCCTGAACTTCCCAAGGTTCAAACTGACTTAAAAGCCTATAACACAAAACTTGAAGAAGGGCTAAAGGTAAAGATTGAAGCTTATCAAACAAAAGCAAAAGAATATCAGGAAAAAGTTGCTTCTTTTACTGAACCTATGAAGAAAACAAAGCAAGAAGAGATTATTGCTTTAGAAAATGATATCGCACAATTTCGTCAAAATGGTGCTAAATTGGTGCAAATAGAACAAAACAGATTACTACAGCCTTTATACCAGAAAATCGGGCAAGCTCTAGAAGAAATTGCTAAAGCAGAAGGGTATACTCAGGTTTTTACAGTGACCACAAGTGGTCTGGCTTATATTGACCCTAAGTTTGATGTAACCAAAACAGTAATGACAAAATTAGGTATTGAGATCAAAGAGCCTAAGAAGTAATTATAGGCTACTTCATCATACCGTTTCATATAAAACTGGTATTATTCAATAAAAAAAAGCATCAAATTTGATGTTTTTTTTATTGAATATTTTTAGCTTATCTACCTACTATAGTTAGGGGCTTCTTTGGTAATTGTTACATCATGCGGATGGCTTTCGTTAATACCACTTGCTGTAATTTTCACAAAACGACCATTATCTTGAAGGGTTGCAACATCTTTTGCTCCACAATATCCCATTCCTGCACGTAATCCTCCTATAAACTGATGGATACTTTCTACTAAATCTCCTTTATAAGCTACACGCCCTACTATTCCTTCTGGAACTAGTTTTTTGATATCGTCTTCTACATCTTGAAAGTATCTATCTTTTGATCCTTTCTTCATTGCTTCTACAGATCCCATCCCACGATATGTTTTGTATTTTCTTCCTTCGTAAATCACTGTTTCTCCTGGTGATTCTTTGGTTCCTGCCAAAAGAGACCCTAACATTACTGTATCTGCTCCAGCAGCAATCGCTTTTGGAATATCACCTGTATACCTAATTCCTCCATCAGCAATTACAGGAACTCCCGATCCTTTTATTGCACTTGCTACTTCTAGCACTGCCGAAAACTGCGGGAATCCAACTCCTGCCACTACTCTAGTTGTACATATTGACCCTGGGCCAATTCCAACCTTGACAGCATCTGCTCCTGCTTCTACTAGATATTTTGCAGCCTCTGCTGTAGCAATATTACCAACGATTACATCTAATTCAGGAAATTTTGTTTTTACTTCTTTTAATACTGCTACCACTCCTTTTGTATGACCATGTGCTGTATCAACTACCACTGCATCCACGCCTGCCTTAACCAATGCATCTGCTCTTTCTACAGCATCCCCTGTAACTCCTATTGCAGCAGCTACACGAAGACGACCTAACTTATCTTTATTTGCCATTGGTTTTAGCGTAAGCTTGGTTATATCTCTAAAAGTAATTAACCCTACAAGTGTATTGTTTTGATCAACTACTGGTAATTTTTCTATTTTGTTTTCTTGTAAAATAACTTCTGCTTGCTGTAGTGATGTTCCTTCTCCTACAGTTACTAGGTTTTCACTAGTCATGATTTCTGATATAGGTCTCTCATCATTTTTCTCAAACCTAAGATCCCTATTGGTAACGATCCCTATCAATTTATAATTATCATCTACAATTGGAATTCCTCCTATACTATGCTCTCGCATATTATTTTTGGCATCGATTACTTTTGCATCGCGGGGTAATGTCACAGGGTCTATAATCATACCACTCTCAGCACGTTTTACTTTACGCACTTTGATCGCCTGTTCTTCTATAGTCATGTTTTTATGAAGTACACCTATTCCTCCTTCTTGAGCCATAGCTATTGCCATACGACTTTCTGTAACGGTATCCATTGCTGCAGAAACAATAGGAACATTAAGTGTTATATTTTTTGTGAATTTAGTTCGGATACTTACCTCTCGGGGTAACACTTCAGAAAATGCTGGAACTAAAAGAACATCGTCATAGGTTAAACCTTCTCCAACGATTTTGGAATCATGTGCTGTCATGGCAATTAAAATTTAATTGCGTGCAAATATACACCTTTTTTAATGAAAAATAAGGGGGCTTTCTTTATTTTGCCCCTCATTACTAGATAAATTAACACTTTTATAACCTCTTGTTTTAATATTGCTTCTTCTTTTTTTTAAGATCTGAATAAGCATTAGTTAAGAAATAAAATTTTAAATTAAAATAATCATCATTTTAATAAGTCTCTCTAAAGTTTTATTTCTCATCGTACATCTAGCTTTGATTAAAATAATCAAAACAACTATTTATATATTATCCTTAGTAAATTGTTAATTATTTATTAACAAAACGTAATTAATTAACATATTCTTAATAATTATCCTTTATATTTAACAATGTAACTATACAGTTGTTAGCCCAAAAACACCGATTACACACCCCAAAAACATAATTATGAAAATCCTACTTATACTAGCATTGCTCTGCATTTATACTCCTGCTGTAAATGCTCAACTTACCGACACTTATTTATCTGATTATCAGATTAATACTATCAAACAGAGAGAAACTATTTCAGGAAAAAAATTAATAACAAACAGAATAATTCCAATTGCATTAATTACTACTGGTGTATTATTATCTACAAGTAGTCTAGAGAAATCACTTCAAAAAGATGTAAGAAACATTGTTGGAGACGATTTTTATTTTGGCATGGATGACTATACTCGCTATGCTCCTATTGTTGAAATGTATGTGGCAGATATTCTAGGAGCAAAATCAAGAAGTCACTGGTTTGATCAAACCAAAATTCTTATGTTATCTTCTATTTTAAGTAACGGTACTTCATCTTTACTTAAAAAAGAAATTCATAAATATAGACCAGGAACATCTACTCATCCTAATTCTTTTCCTTCTGGTCATACTACAACTGCATTTACCACCGCAACTGTTTTATATGAAGAGTTTAAACATACCAATCCTTTATTGGCATATAGCGGTTACATTTTTGCAGTTACTACTGGTGGGTTAAGAATGCTCAACAATATGCATTATTTATCTGATGTATTGGTTGGTGCTGGCATAGGAATATTATCTGTTAAACTGGTTTATCATTTTCAGCACCTTATCTCTTGGAATCCTTTTAAGAAATTGAACGGAGTAGCATTTGCCCCGCATTTTAGTGAAAAATCTGCTGGTATCTACCTCTCAAAAACTTTTTAATTTACCTTACTGATTAATCAGTAAAATACTCTATACAAAAAACGGAGCTTGTTATTAAACTTGCTCCGTTTTTAAAAAATGGTTTACGTTTAGTTATATAAAATGCAATTATAACTAAGCCGTAAATATAGCTTTTTATAGACAAATTATGTGCTAAAACACATAAACAAAATACTGAAAAATAACCTTTATCTTATTTAGACAGTTTTTAAAAAAAAATCTACATTTTTAACTGTTTCCCATACTCACAATCTCTGATCAAACCTTTTGAATAACTTGTTTTTGTCATTAAATCCATAACCAAATATACTTTCTCTTTTATAAGAATAGTTACCGTTTTTTGACCCCATAGAACTTTAATATTCTTTTTTTTTAGATTCTTGACATAACAATATTGATTTGCATAAAAAGAAGGTAGTGGTTTATCTTTTATTCCTTTTGCATCATACAATATTCCTTTTGTTTTTGATGATTTTGGATCGACTACCGAGCACAAAAAACCATCAAAATCTACTTCTTCTTTATCTGGGCTCAAGAGATACGCCCAAACAGCATAAGCTTCTTCTTCAATCATCAAAGTTCTTCCCGAACTGGCATGTGTATCTGTCAAAAAAATCTTTGTAACTCGACTAGTTGATTTCTCTGTATCAGTATTCACGAATCTATTAAGTAGAGATAATAATTGGCTTTTCATTTATAATTTTATTTTGGGATTATAAATATATGCTATACCGCTAACCTAATTAAATATCTGAATACTTATGTACGGTTTTCCGTAATTTTATTTATTGTCATAATGCTATCCCTACATTTTATAAATGAAGTGTTATTACATCTAGCAAACTAGTTGGTTGTATAAAGAAATTCTTATTAAGAATAAAAAAAGGCTGCTATTTCTTTTTCATCATAGATAATGTAAACCCTCCTAATAATAAGATTACAACTCCCATTATCCCCCATAGCCAGATTTTATTAGTAAATAAAGGTTGGGGTTCTGAAACTTCTTGATTCGCACTTTCTGTATGACCTACAAATGTTCGTTTCTCTATAGATAGAGGTGTTATATTATCTGGAATCTTAACTGAGAGATATCCTAAATCATACGATGGTTTCTTTGCTTTCTCATTTCCGTATACAAGATAATATGTTGCTGAATCTATCAAACGTGTAACAAGCTCATGCTTATATCCTTTTACTAAAGGTTTACCTACATTCAAAGGCTTATTATCACTATTATCAATTACTATTCTTACTTTTTTTGTTATAACATTTCTGAAGGTATATACATTATCTTCTATAGAATTAAGAATCCCTGAATTGAGTTCTTTATATCGAAATATCCAATCTCCTTTTTGGTTTTTGATACTGTCATTTGCATATTGAATAGAGACAGGGCGATAATAATCAAAAGTATCTTTAATTTTGATATCTAAACAGCTAACAGAAACAGGGTTTCTAAGGGTTACATCTATAATTGTTTGCTTGTTTTTTTTGGATTGTTTTACTTGGTGGTTAATGATATCGTATTCTAGGTAATCTGCCTTCTTAGTTACTTGCATGGTAATATTTGCAGACTCTAATACAGGCTTTTGAACATCTTTTATATTGACTCTAAAATATTTATATTTTGCTTCAAGAAATCGTACTGTAGTAAATTGATAATTTGTCAGGTCATTCTGAATTGATAGTATACGATAGTCCTCTGTAATAGTATACCATTCTTCAAGGTTTTGACTTCCTTCTAGAGCGATCAACCAATCAAAATTACGTCTTTTAAATTTTAAATAAATCTGATTTACAGGTTCTGTTCTAGAAACTTCTAATGTTATATATGCGCCTTTATCGTTGTGTGTAGTATTCAGGGTTTTAAATGGTACCCTTTTGAGTGATACATTTCCAGTTTTTAATTTCAAGAGGTATGGTGCTTCTACAGTATCCTTCTCTTTGGTTACTCCATAAACTCTAACATCTGATAAATTAGGCAAAATATGACCAAAAACCTCATTGGGCAAATCTATCAAATGCCAATTATCTACTACACCTTGCAATTTATGTTTATATGTATATTGATCCATTTGAGCATAAGTGCTACAACAGATCAATAACATTAGTTTTACGACTATACTATTAATTTCCTTGTTCATCTGCAATAATATGTTTGTATTTATTGTATAAGAATGAAATGATTAGCATGAGGACTCCTAAGGATAAGAACACGATAGTTTTGGCTATAGTTCCTAAATGTGAAATATCATAGAAGAATAGCTTTATCAACGTAATTCCAAAAACTATAATGGCCAAAACACGTAAATATTTTTTTCTTTTCCATATTCCCAAGATGATAAGTAGTAATGCATATACTCCCCACAAAATACTTAAGCCTAACTTATAGGTTTCTGTATAATTTGCCAAATCCAACCAATGAACCAATTCACTACTTACTATCCAGATCAGGGTACAATGCAGGATAATTTCAAAAGCAATTTTAAAGCTTCTACCCAAGAATTTTTGTCGTACATATACATAAAGAGCATAAAGCACACCTGCCGCAAACATAAGAGAAATATATCGTATTCCCAGATGAGAAAAGACACCTGTACTATACTGTTGGCTTTCTAATTCTAAAAAACTGTCTCTAAGCTCACTTAATAAGTAAAGTCCTCTAGTTAAAAATCCAAAAACAATAAATAACGTGCATACTATGGTTATATATCCAAGCGCCTTATTTTTGATTTTTTTGATATTTATAAATGACAAAACTACTAGAAAGAACAGTGTATAGTTTATTAGCCAAATGGCTTTAAAATTATTTATATCTGATAGTGCTTCATATTTTGAAGTGTCTTCATCCTGAAATGTAAACAAGTGACTTGTTTCTTCGTGTATCTGATACCAATAGTTACTTATTTCTACCCAAAAAGTACCATAAGTTGCACCTATAAGTAATAAAACGATACTTACTGTTAGTAATACATATACTTCTGATTGTTTAGGCCATGGAAAAGATAGTTTCTCTTTGCGATGAATCCAGAGGATACTTGCATACGATGCGATACAACATATCGAAGTCATTAGATATACATTCAATACAGGTAGCAATCTAGTATCTGGAAATTCAGGAGTATACCCAAAATACATTTCTGCCCAATCGTGTAGAATACTAAAAAAAGCAAGTGCCCACAATGGATATGATAGCACCTCATAGATAGGCACTTTTTTGGTTCTCCCTATCCAAAAGAGTAATGCAGCTTCTCCTGCCCATAATAATGTAACCCAATTACCATCTAATTGTACAGGGAAGGCAATTGTAATAAAGATTAACACCATTCCTGTTGCAAAATAAAACAAATTGCGATCAGCTAATTTAAGCTTATGCAAAATTACACTTACCGCAAAATGAACCACTGCATTTGCCAAAGTAAATAAACCTAACAACTCTTTGCCATACTCATGATCACTAAGCATAGCAAATCCAATACCATAAAAAATAAATGAATTGGATAACTGTAAAATCACATCTAATATTCCGAATTTTTCTTTTTTTCTGAGCTTGTAGCCTAAAAATATTAGATAGAACGTTAGAAAAAATAAGATTAGAAATACAAAACCAAGTGTAAAGTGGGTTTCTATATCATATTTTGCTGCATACCAGGATATAAAAATAATCCATGTGAATATAAATGAAGAGAAATAAAGTGATTTCCAATATTTTTTTAATGCAATAATTAGTATCCCTACATTAATAATAGCCATATAACTGAATAGTATGACTACTCTACCTGAACCATCACTTAACAAAAATGGCACGGCGTATGCTCCTACGAGTCCTATATGTGCAATAACTTGTCTATTATACTGTATTGCTGCAAAAACTGTAAATGCTGTAAATAACAACATCAATATAAAGGTCATACTTTGCGGAATCAGCCCGTATAAACTATAAGCTAAAAATGTAATAAAATACATAATTGCCATAGCTCCACTTACTAGTACTGCACTGAAGTTTTCATATTTTTTCTTTAACTTCATTCCAACTCCCAAAAGACCTAATCCAACCAAATATCCAAGGATAATTCGAGTTAATGGTCCTATAAGATCATTTTCTATTGTATATTTTGCTCCAATAGCAACACCTATTACAATAATCCCAATACCAATTTTATTAATCAGGTTTTCTCCTATAAACTTTTCTAAATTTGATTTCTTTTTTGGTACATTTTTTTGAGGAGCTACCGTTTTTACTTCTACCTTCTTTACTGGTTCTTGTTGTTTTGGTTTTACCAGAACAGGTTTTTCTGTTTCTTCTACAGGTTTATCTATAGATGCAACTGGCGTTATAGCTTTATTTGCAACCTCTGGTTGATCTGCAGCTAAGTTTTTTATTTTATATATTTCCTCTTTAAGATTTTGTATCTGAGTAGAGAAATCCTCTTGTCTTTTCAGCAGAATTTCTAGTTTTTCCAGAAGCTGATGTATCTGATCTTGATTGTCTCCCATATTTTTATTTTTATACCCAACTATTATTCAAATAGTTAAACACATCCTTTGTAATTTATTGATTTTACCCCAAAAAGTAAAAAGCAAAAATTTAGAATGATCCTTTACAATAAAGTGAAAAGGTAGTAAGATTTTCTGAGATCAAGGCTATCAAAAGTATGGTTTTGTACTCTTATCTAATTTAAAACACATGCTATTTTATGAGTAAGAAATAGCTTTTCATGGTTGGACTGAGTAAGTTCTATTGCTCTTTTGTAACTTATTACTGCTTTTGCATTTTCACCTGATTTTTGATAAATACCACCTAATATGGCATGGTACAAATAATATTTTTCTACTACTTTATTACCACTTATAGATTCTAGATCAGATAAAGCTTCTTGTGGTCCATTAAGTTGAAGAACAACTAAACAACGATTTAAAAATACAATAGGATCATCTTTTATTTTTAATAAGAGGTCATAATATTCTAATATTACTTTCCAGTTTGTGTCTTCATATTGCTTTGCTTTACAATGTTGATAAGCAATGGCTGCTTCGAGGTGGTATGTAGATATTGTGTTTCCAAACGCTGCTTTATTTAAATACTGTTCTCCTAATTGTATCAATTGCTTATCCCATTTTGTACGATCTTGTTCAGAAAGTAAAACCAATGTTCCTTCTGGTGTAATTCGACTATCAATTCTAGCTGTATGAAAAGACATTAACCCCATCAATGCATATACTTCTGGTAACTGGGTACGCTCTTCAGACAGTAAAGACTTGCATAAAAACATTGCTTGACTAATAAGGTCTTTGCGAATAAGAAGGGCTGAATGTGTAGAATTATATCCTTCATTAAACATTAAGTATATCGTACTGAGTACAGTTTTTGTTCTTGTAATAATTTCTTCAACAGTAGGGATTACAGGACGTACCTTATGTTTCCTAAAATATTCTTTGGTTCTATATAAACGCTTAGAAATAGTATCATTACTACTAAGAAAGGATTTTGCTATTTCTTTGGTACTAAATCCGCATAATGATTTTAGAATAAATGTTATTTGATTTTCCTGCGAAATATTAGGATGACAGCAGGCATACATCATTCCCAAAAAATCATCTTTTATCTGTTGTTCTTTCCAATAATTATTCATCGCCTCCATCAATGTATATTCAGAAACTAATAATTGTTTTTCTGGATCAGAAAAATCAATCACCTTACTATATTTATTACGCCTTATAACATCTATAGCTCTATTTTTGGCAGTACGATATAACCACGCTTTAGGATTATCTGGAACTCCTTTATATTTCCAAGTTTCTATTGCTTTGACTAATGCGTCCTGTACCACATCTTCTGCCAATTCGATATTTTCTGCTCCAAATATTCTGATTAGTACAGAAACCATCTTCCCAGATTCTTGTCTAAAAAGATGGTTTAATGTATGATCTATATGTTCCTTGTTTTTCACAAAAAACTTATTCCATTAGATTTATTTCTCTTACTTCTACAGTACATCCATATACAAAGCTTGGGCAGTCTTTTGCTATCAGGGTTGCATGATCTAGAGAATCTGCTTTGATTATCAAATATCCTCCTACCAATTCTTTTCCTTCTGCAAAAGGTCTATCGGTTACCTTTTTACCCTTATTACTCAACGTTTTCCCTTCATCCATCAGTGGTTGTCCGCCTATGAGTTGTTCTGATTTGGCTAGATTACCCATCCATTTTTGCCAATCCTGCATATGTTCTTGCAGTTCTTCTGGAGAAGCTTGATTATACTTACCTTCTCCTCCTCTAATTATAAACATAAATTCTTTCATTGATTTATTTTTTAATGATTTATATAAGTATGACGAATACCTTCTTATAGACTTGGACAAAATTTTTATTTTTTTTGAAAAAAAAATAGCATGAATAGTAAGTACGCTATTCATGCTATTTTTTAATAATTTTAAAAAATCTATACTCTCAATCAGACTGTAGTTATAGTTTAACTAAAATTTTTATCATAAAACCTCTTGTTGTTATTTTTTGAATTATCTAAGGTTTATTAATCTTATTTGATTTCACATAGTACAGTTCCATTTTATTCATTGTTATGACCAATACATTTCCATTGAGAACATAATCTAAACAAATTTCTGTTGCATTTTCTTCTGAGTTAGCTTTTAGACAGAGTTTCTCTTCTTTTAATCCCCAGAACCGCTCTAATGGTTCTCCTAGGGATTTTTCTATAACTGTACCATCTTGTTTTAACTCAATAAATGTATTTGGATCACCATCCATCACCCATTTACCCACCAGCTCTTCTGGAGTACCTTGACCTATAAGAATCTTTTTCCCTCCTTTATCAACTACTATATCCTTATGGTTACTTGTATAGCTACTAAGCGTGATTATAGCAATTACAAGAACAATAATGTTAAATTTTGATTGCATAATATACGTATTTAAGCAGGTTAAATTTAACATTATTTTTGGTTTTATCCTCAACTACCTTAATTATTATATAAAATAATTCTTAATAAGGAATGAATCTTACTGATTTACAGAGGTTATCATTTTATTAAACACAATCTCTGTCCATTTCTTATTAAACCTAAACCTTATGTTAAACTACTCACATCATTAGGAAACGAAATAGACTTGTTATTTGTTGTGTCTCTCCTTTTTTTTAAAAAATATGTGTTTATTAAATCTAGAAGTTATTAATCTACTACAAAATTAAAACTTCCAGAAAATAAACTTGACGTAAGCCCTGAACTACGTTCATATTGCCTAAATCTAAGATCAATACTTTTTAACCCTAATTTCCAGATATGAAATTTTGTAAAAATATCCGTGTAACTAATTCCAAAACCATATTGATTGGCATCAAAATCAGATAAATCATAATCAGAAGTATAAAATGTTTGTGTAGATTGGTGTTGATTAAATGGAGCAAAGTATGTTGCTGCAGTTTGTGTATAAAAACGATATGATGGATATATTGTAAATCTATCAGTAATTTTTATAGGAACTTCTATACTAGCTGTATGGGAATTAATTTTCCAATCATCGGTATAATATCTATAGAATGTGCGTATGGTAAAAATTTCATTAATATAATAATGAAGCCTTCCTCCCATTGCTATTTTAAATCTAGTGCCAGGTAATCTCTCTATATCATCTGCATAGGTAAATTCTTGAATAACCAAATCTTCTACATCTGCAAATTGCACTCTCTGAAAAGGAGTAGACAATAATCCTTGTTGTTGTATTAGATCTAATGACAATACTCCTTGTAATGTTTTTGATAAAATTTGAGAAAACCCAATCCCTAAAGCATATGAATTACGAGAGTCATCTTCAAATGCAACAAACGTTGGTTGATCTCTTAGTTCTGATGGGTAAATAGGTTTCCATGTATCTAGAAAAGCATTGGCTTTTATACTGATTTCAGTATTTTTTTCATTAAATAATTTAGTGTAACTTCCTCCAAAACCGAAAGAGAAATAATCATACTCACTTGCTACAGCCATATTGGCTGACCATATTGTATTGCGATCATCACTACTATGGGTATATGCACCAGAAATTGTAGTAAGAATATCGCTTTTTGAAGCTCCTGATGATGCAACAAAAGGGTTTGCAACTGTAGCACCATCAAAAGGGTTTACATTACTAGACGAAGCTGATGAATAGGCAGATATTCCTGCATCTATGGTTAAAACATCATCATCATTTAATGGAATAGAAAGAACAATTGTTGGTGTGATATCTGTAAGCTCTTCTGTTCCTATTCCTCCTGTTACCGCTGCATTATCTCCTTCTTGAGCATAGTAACTCATCAAAAAATCTATTTCTGATGATTCTAATACTCTTTTTTTATATGTATTCGAGAGATCTTTTTCCTGTGCAGTTACTACTGATACAGTTAATAATACTATTATATAGAGAAGTTTTTTCAAAGTTGTTGATTTATTCTTTATCCAATTCTATAAACTCTTTAATTATCAAGTATACTACATCATTTTAATTGCAACCACAACCTCCTCCTGTTTTTCCTCCATTGGCTCCAGCAGCAGCTTCTCGATATGCCTGGAAATTAGTTTCGAAACGATCTATTTTTTTGAGAGTTAACCCCATATCAGGATCATTAATCTGTACTTTTTCATATTCTTTTACAGCTACACACGATTGAAATGAAAATAATAACATTAAAAATAATGGCAATAATTTAATCATCATATTTTATTTTATAAAACGGCACTAGTGATTATCTATCTTAATATGATCAGAAGTATGAATGTTTCCTTGATCATCGATAATCACACATTCTACACTTTTTAATTGATTTATTCTGTTTACTCCTGTTTCTATACCCATTACAAAAATCGATGTTGCCAACGCATCTGCCAGTTCTGCTTTTTGTGCAAATACAGTCACACTTATAATCCCTGTAGAAGGGTATCCTGTTCTAGGATCTATAATATGCGAGTAGCGTTTACCATCTATCATTATAAATTTCTCATAATTTCCTGAAGTTACAACTGCTTTATCTATAACTGGTAATATGGCAAATGCTTTATTTTTATTCAATGGGTTGGTAATCGCAACTCTCCACTCATCTCCATTAGGTTGTTTACCCCAAGTACTCATATCTCCAGAAGCATTGATAATCCCAGATTTGACGCCTTTACCAATTAAGAGTTCTTTAGCTTTATCTGCTGCATATCCCTTACCAATCGCTCCAAATCCTATTTTCATTCCTTTATGGGCAAGAAATACAGTCAATTTTTCTTTATCTAATATAATATATTTGTGTCCTACTTTTTCTACTGATGCCATAATATCTTCTTTAGAAGGCATCTTATTGACACTACCATCAAATTTCCAAATTTTATCCATTGATGCATAACTTATATCAAAGGCTCCATCTGTTAAATTTGATATCTGTATAGCTCTTGATATTAGGTCAAAAAACTCTTTATCTACTTGTACTGGGTGAATCCCTGCATTGGTATTAATTAAGGAGGTTTGAGAATCTTTATTCCATGAAGAAATCAATGTTTCTATTCTTTTAATTTCTGCAACTGCACTGTCTATATAATAATTAGCAGAATCCTTCCTTTCTGCTACTACGGTGATATCAAAACGACTCCCCATTAATTTTAAAGTACGTTTATAAATCTCTTGTGATATAGCTATATTACTTATCAATATCCAGATTAAAAATGCATAAAAAAATCTCAAATCACTTACTGTTTATTGTTTGCAACAATTGTATATATGAGCTTGGTGTTCCTTTTTTATATCCTACTTCTCCAAGCTTCTTTCCTTCTTTGTCTAAAATAACAATTAATGGAAAACCGCCGCTTCTATTATATTTTTCTGCTAAATCATTGTTTTGCTTTTGCAAAGGTTCTGGTAATTGATTTTTTTTCTTTCTAGGAAAATCAACTTTTAATAAAATATAATGTTGGTTTGCATATTCTTTAAATTCTTGGGTTTCCAGAATTTGTTTTTCTAATTTAATACATGGAGCACACCAATCTGAGCCTGAAAACAATAGCATCATATTTTTCTCATACTCTTTTGCGCTCTCTTTAGCTTCTTCAAAGTCTGTTAACCACTCTTGTGCTTGAACTATATTGACAGCCAGAAGTAGTATTAAAACTATATTTTTCATCTATTGAATATAATTAAGTTTTATAGCAATGAGGGTAAATTACATAATATTCATCAAAAAAAGCAACTATAGCTAATTAACTATAGTTGCTTTTTTATAAGATAGAAATCAATTTCAAAAATTGATTGTTATATTTTTATAGTAATAAAACTAAAGCTTAGGACATTTTTTACAATTAGTTTTTCCTTTCTTTTTATATTTTTTACAACATTTTTTCTTTTTGCCTCCACAAACTACTTCACAATTCAAAGCAGGACAAGGAGTATATAACGAAGGGGTAGCTAAACTTTGCACTATTTCAATTCTTATTAAATCTAAATAAGGTGCAAAAATATAAAAAAAAGATTCCTAAAAAAGGAATCTTTAGCATATCTCTATGAACTTATTAACAATCACTTAGGCTCCTCTGTTGCTACTTGAAATGTGTTGATATCTCTATCAAACAAATAATGCCCAGATTTATCGTCTCCTATTATTTTGAGTTTATCTAATAAAGTACGCGCTACAGCTTCTTCTTCTAACTGTTCTGCCACATACCATTGCATAAAATTGTGAACGTTATAATCCTTATGATTCAGGCATTCAAATATTATGTTATTGATTTTTTGTGTAACAAACTCTTCACTCTCTAGAAATATTTCAAAAAGCTCCATCAATGATTTAAAATCATCTCTTGGTTTGTCTATTGCAGGAATCACTGCTGTACCACTTCTCTCATTAATAAACTTAACAAGTTTGGTCATATGCACGCGCTCTTCTTCTGATTGTGTATAAAAAAAATCTGCAATACCATTAAATCCTCTGGTATCAGCCCAACATGCCATTGAGAGATATTGCGCAGAGGCTTTTGCTTCATATTTTATCTGATCATTTAACAGTTTTTCTATTTCTGATATCATGTGTAATACTATTTTAAAACGAACCTCTAATGTACATAATTTATTACGTTTTTGGGAGCCTTAACCTATCTTTTACATATTGATTTCTGCTATAAATTATGCACAATCTATTCACTTATAAATATGATCTATAAACTATTGAATTTTAATCTGATTAAAACCAAATTACATCATTTCTATTTACCGTACTTCTCTCTTTCCTCTTCTTTATCAAACATTGATTTGCGGTAAAAACTATGCAACTTTCTCAAAAGCTATATAATTTATTAGTTTACCTCTTTTGTTACAAACGGGAAAACCTTTTATTTTACACATGTATGTTGTCCTATCTTTTCTATAGTTAAGTAATGATACTTCAAAAGGAATTTTGTTATCTACAGCTGCTCTTACTATTTTTGAAGTTCTACTACAAGTTTCTTCTCCTTGAAACATCTTTGGTGATTTTCCTAATACTTCATCAGGCATATAACCATTAAGTTGTTGGATATTCTGAGAAGCATACACAATTTTAAGTGTAGGATTGGTAATAATTATAACGGATTGTTTTTCTAGAAACTCATTATAATAATCTCTAGTAAACTCCCAGTTTTCTGTTATTTTTTTTAGCGTTACTAAGTCCTCTCTAAAACCCTCTAAAACAACATGTTGTTCTCCATAGAACTCCCAAGATAGTATTGGCAATACATGGTCAGACATTTTTTTATAATCTGTTGCCATCATAGTATCATACCAAAACAAGTCATCCATAATTATTTATTTTTAATTAAAAATATACAATTACACTATCTATTTTAATTGAACAAAAGTTAATTATTAAATAAAAAATTACCACTTAAACTGTAATGTAGTATACCAAGTTGTAGGATCAGAAGGTATAATCCCAGGGCCTGGATACCCTGTAGCTCTTTGGGTAAAATACTTTTCATTCAATACATTATTGATCCCTGTTTCTAATTTAAACATTTTGTATGTATACGATAAAGAAAGATCTACTATTGAGTACTGAGGTATTTTTCCTAAGGTTCCTTCTTCTTTACTCCCAAAATCTGCTCTATCTGCATTGGTTACTTCTGTAAATTGCTCAGATAAATGAGTATATTGAATACTTCCTAAAAAGTTCTTATACCCAAAACCAATTCCAGTTTTTAAATTAATCAATGGAATAAATTCTACTTTATTTCCTTCTATCTGTTCTTCTGATTTTGTATACTCAGAATCAGTAACAGCAAGGTTTACAAAAGCGTTGAACACATAATTAGAGTTTTCTGGCAAAAATGAATTTGCAATGTTCCAATTGGTATAACTTTCTAGCCCATAAATAAATGCACTTCCGATATTACCACGTACTCGTTGTGCTCTATCATTAAACACCTCTCCTATTCTATCATCATACCACAATCCAAACACACTGGCATCAAAAGTAAGCACATTGCTTATCTTTCCTCTAACTCCCATATCAGCAGTAAATCCTTCTTCATCGCCTATATTTGGTCTAATCACAAAGGTTGGATTTACTATTCGTATATCACTAAAGGTTACTGATCTATAATTTTGTGAAACATTTACATATGCTTCAAAATTATCATTTACCTTGTAGCTAGAACCTAATCCTAGTAGAACAAAGGATCGCTCTAAAGTTCTATTATCAGTTTCGATTGTATTATTTATAGGGTTACCCGCATTATCAAATGCCACATTATTATAAGTTCCTTCTGTCTCTGTTTTGATATATTCATATCGTATTCCTGGAGTGATCGAAAACTTATCTGTAATCGTAAAAATATTCTCTCCAAATAACGCAATATTCAGGTTCGGAAAATCAAAACTAGATTGATTAGGATATCCTGCAACAGTGCTATTTCTAAAACTAAAATCTGCATCAGACCCAAAACTTCCAGGCCCTTGCCTAGCATCATTATTTGCTTGATAATACTTTGACCCTATCAAAAAGACAGATTCTTTACCTAATACATTATAACGACTTAGTAATCTTGCTTCTGCTCCCCAGTTCTGAAAATTCCCTACAATAAGATCTCTAGGATTCACAAAATTACCAGAAGGATCTACCTCGTCAACTTCTGTAATAGCATTAGAATTAAGATTTGTTTGTATTCCTCTAAAACCTAAGGCTCTCCTTGATGCATCCAAGCCAAAGAAATTAATACTAAAGTCTGTCTTATCAGAAAACTCATGTTCCAATTTTAAAGAAAACAATTTCCAATCCACATCAAACCAATTTCTTGTCCTATTACTATAATCAGGTTCAAGATCAAACTGAGTATCTGTTAGACCACCAGGTTGCTGGGCTAAATAATCTAAATAGGTAAACTCTCCTATAAGTTTTGTCTTATCAGAAATCTGGTATCCTAAATGTGCATATACATTCTTTGATTCAAACTCAGAGTTTGGTCTAAAACCATCTCCTATTTTATAGTTAAAATACGTGTAATAACTAATTTTTCCTACTGTACCACTTAAACTATTAAAACTGGTAAATAAATTAAATGACCCCAAAGATTGACGAGACACCAATTCTATTTTTTTAGTTGGATTGGGTTGCTTCATTTTGAAATTGATCAATCCTCCAAATTGAGTTCCGTATTGTAATGAGGCTGCTCCACGAACCACTTGTATTTCGCTCAATGCTTCTGCAGGTGGTGTATAATAACTCTCTGGGTAACCTAGAACATCTGCACTCATATCATACCCATTTTGACGTGTATTAAAATTTGCCGTTCTATTAGGATCAAGCCCTCTACCACCAATATTAAGTTGCAATCCTCCTGCACTGTTTTCATAAATATTCAACCCTGCAACCTGAGCATAGATTTGTCTGGCATTATTTGATGCCATATTACCCAAAGCATTATCTAGTAAAACCACTTCACTTTTTTTACCTGCAAATATTGCTGTTCCTTCTACTGGTTTTAATCGTCGTAATCCTGATATACGTTCTCTCCTTTGAGTGATCAAAACCTCAGAAAGTTCTTCCCCGATAGGTTTTAATACAAAATCAAAATGAGTATCAGTATTTATTTTTATTTGTTTTTCAAGAATATCATAATCATAGCTAAACACAGTAATTACGTATACTCCGTTTTTGATATCTACAAATTCAAAACTACCACTCTCCTCTGTGATAACATGTTCTCCTGTATTTTGGTTATACACCTCGGCATTTGCAATAGGTTGGTTATTTTGATCAGTTACTGTTCCTGTTAATTTGTGCTGACCTGTAACCCAACTTGCTACAAATAGTGCTAATAATAGTATACTATAATCCTTTAATTTCATCTTTAAATGGAGTAATCCACGTTTTATGTTTGAATGATTCTTTTTCTTTTACCAGATCTATACTGGGGTCTATATATTGATCACTCAATCTACCATTGAGTGTAACATAACTTTCTACAAAAACCTGTATATTTTTATGTCCTTGTTTTTTAAAATGTTGTTTTAAATAATGTGCATACTGCAAAATAAAATCTGGTTGTGTTGCCATTTGCTTTTGTTGAAAAGCTGTCAAAAAATCATCATTATCTATATAAAACCTACTACCAGATACACTATCTATAATCTTAAAATTTGCATACCCTGCTTTTTCTATCAACATAACCCTCCAAGAGAAACGAAACCCTTCTTCGGTCCAAAATAATTCTCCAGGATACAGTAAATAACGAAACGGCAAAAGTAATTGAATTACAAAAAACAGAGATACCAAAGAGATCAGTATTTTTTTCTGTATGCTACTATATGAGAAGACCTGATTTGTATCAAAATAATTTTTACTTATTTTAAAAATCTTAGATATGCCCGCTAATACTCTATGATGAAAATTATCACTAAAGAAAAGTAATGTGCTTACAATCATTATATAGGGGAACATACCTATAGGAAAAAGTATTCTAGTAAGTATATGGAATACAACAACTAATATAAAGGCAATACCTCTTGTCTTTCTATACAATAATAAAAAAGGGATGGTTAAATCATATATTGCTCCTGTATAACTAAATAGATAATGTACCCATTCATGATGCATTATATTTCCTATGACTGGAATATCATATTTTGAAGGCAACCAGATTTTGAGCGGCATTGCTTTTACCAACCAGTCTGAATTAAGCTTTGCCAATCCTGCATAAAAGTATACTATTCCTAAAAGTAATTTGACTACATCTATAGTCCATTTAGGAATATGCTGATATGATGTACCTTTTCTCCAGGCGTCTATAGAATAGTATACATTCGCTGGTAAAAAGATCATCAAAAAGCTCATTAAACTTATAAAATAATAATGATTAAGATAGGTTGTTTTATCTATTAATTCTATGTAGGTAAAACTGAGAAAAAAAATAAGTATAGCTATTCTATATTTATATCCAAGCGCTACAAAAATTGCAGATACACCACAAACAACAAAAATTATATACGTATACACTCCTAATGGTTTTACCCACTCAAAACCATAATATGTAAAAAAAAACTTAGGTTGTATGTATAGCTTATCAATCCACCCGTAACTCCAAAAACGAATGATACTCATGCTCATCATTATTCCAAAAAAAATACGAAAGACTGCAAGTGGTGCAGCCTCCGTATTTTTTTCAAAATATTTTGTAGACATCAAATTCATAGGCCTTATTAATCTCCATCAGCATCAACAAAATCCACTCTAATAGAAAGCGCTGATAGCATATCTACTTTCAAGAAAACCACATTTTTCTGAAGTTCTTTATACGCATCTAACATTAAATTATTATTAGTTCGAACCTCAGCAGAAAAATCATCTGCCAAATTAGAGGCTTCAGTTCTTGCAAGATTAAACTGATTATTGATCAACGTGCTCAAATCTTCTTCTTCTTTTATAGTATTTAAAAAATCTAAGTACGTTTTAAGACTTTCTCCTGTTGTAGCACTACCAAAATGTTTTCCATTAAAGAAATCCTGTAATGCAGTCAGGTTTGCATTAAAAAGAGCTTTTGATGCATCTTTTTTATAAAACGCTTCTACTTTTTCATTAAAAGTAGTGTTTGAGAATACTCCAGCAGGAATACCAATTTTACCAGCTCTTAGATGTTTTTCATAATGAAAAAGAAAATCGTTTACCAATTTATCTAATGAGCTCGTTGCAGAAGATCCACTATTATTTACAAAAGAATCCCTGTAATCACCTGTCCAATCATTTACAACCTGAGTTGTAAGAGTATCCATGTGCTCAACTACATCAGAAAGGTATGTTTTATATTTTATTGCATTTACATCACTCGAGTAGAATGCAACAATACCGGCATTAGAGTCTGCTAATCCATTAAGCAAGTAATCCAGTGCTCCAAAACCTTGTTCATCTTGTTTTGATACCGAGTTTAAATCATATCCTCCATTAGTAATATTCTTTTCTATTTCTATAGTTGTAACAGGGTATACATTCATAAAATTTCTAAAAGAAACTTCTTCTGCTTTTCCTATTTCAAACATACTCACTGATTGCCACGATACATGTGCATCTAACCATGCTGTTCTTAGTTTTATAAGATTAGATTCATCTGCTGTGGTAACAAACTCAGAGGTTGCCGTTTTCAGATTTGTCATCTCTCCTTTAAAACTTTTATATGCTGGTATTGCTATATTGTCTGCTATATTCTCTAACAATGCTTTTCTATTAAAAGTGTCTGTTCCCGGGTTATCCGAGTTGGTGTCATCACTAGAAGAACACCCTGCTACAACAAACAAAATAGCGGCAAAAAGGAACAATAACTTTTTCATTTTATTTTTATTTATTCTTAATAAATTTTTTACAAATGTAAAAAAAAGAGGAAGAATTATGATTCAATCCTTCCTCTTTTTCACACTTTATCTTATGTTTTTGTCCTTTTAACTACCTGCTTGCGCTACAGTAAAGTTAAATTCGTTTGCGATCGCTTCAGAAATAGCTTGTAAGGTTGCAGGAGTAACATCCCATAATCCGTTTGTTCCACCCATAAGTTGACCAATTAGGCCTTGTACTTGTGTTCTGGTAAGGTAAGGGGCATCGCTATTTGGTTTTCTTGTAAACTGTAAACTATAGATAAATCCATATCCTTCAGAAAGATCATGAAAAGCAGTTGCATGATCAACAGTAGTAGCATCAAGTGCATTTTTACCTTGTTGTAGGTAATATACTGCTCTTACTGCTATTACCTGAGATATTTTTTCTCTAATGATAGCTGCTTGCTCATCTCTTACTGTATATTCTTTGGCTACAATTGCAGCTCTACCTAACTTAAATGCTTGGTAAATATCATCAGCAATTCCTGTAAAATCTGAATCATCATTTACTCTATCAAGGTATTTACTCAAGAATGAATCATCACCTTTCTGGTCACTACCTGATCCTATACTTGCCAAAGGTTTAGCTCTATCTGGTGCTGCTCCAAACAAGTATCCATAAGCCTCATCCCACTTATGCTCCATAGTTGTATAGTTTTTCCCTTCTGCTACAACACCATTATTATTATCTTCTACATTATTAGCATCATCAAGAACACTTTTACCTAAATAGTTATTTAACGCCTGATCGGTCATTAACCCACCTATCAAACTCTTTGCAAATGCCTGATTATATTCTAATCCTTTTGCATTTACATATCTGGTAGAACCTCCTCCAGCTTCTTGTATAAATCCAGCTACTCCAGCTGTTGCTTCTGTATTCCAGTTAGGGAATACTTCGTTTGCCTGCCCTGCTATCCAAGCATCAAATTCTTCTTTTATTGCGCTAGCCTCACCTACATTTACAGAGAAGTAATCTTTTGATGCAGCCGTTTTACTTCTAACACTTTTACTAGATTCATTAAGACTTGCTTCTGTAAAGTCATTTGCTCCTTTTTGATGAGCAAACATATTATCAAGAATAGCTTCTGTTTTCTCACTATCTTTAAATGCATCTATAATTTCTTCTGCCATTGCTATTCTAGTCGTTTGACCACCAAAACTCACAGAACTTTCTCCGTTACGTTCAAAAACATAATTCGTTGGTTCATCTATTTGAACTCCTGGTGTATCATCATCATCTGAACAGGAAGCTAAAACAAGCCCTGCAGAAAGGCAGGTGATTTTAAATAAATTGTTGATTTTCATTGCTTTTTTTATTTAGACTTATTATAATTAATGTCAACAAATATATTCATCAAAAATTATTTAACAAACTTTTATCTTTAGTAAATCTAAATAAGTTTAATTTTTTAACATTAAGAAAGTGGGGTAATGAAGTAATTAAAGAATACTATCGTATTATTTTCAAAGCACCATCAATGGTATATAGAAAATATTTTTGTAGCTTCATTGTGTGACGACTCAAAGCTTAATGTCCTAATATTGGTTTCAGCTTTTGCGGTCGTAAAGTAAGAAATCATTTTCTCTGTAGGCATATTACCCGTCAACTCATCTTTTGCCATAGGACATCCACCAAATCCTTGAATTGCCCCATCAAACCTTCTACAGCCTGCTTTATAAGCTGCATCTACCTTTTCAAACCAAGTGGTTGGCGTAGTATGCAAATGTGCCCCAAACTCAATATCAGGATATGTTGGTATTAAATTTGAGTATAAGTATGTGATAATATCTGGTGTAGAAGTTCCAACTGTATCTGATAAAGATAGAATTTTCACTCCCATTTTACTAAGCTTTTCTGTCCATTCACCTACAATTTCAACACTCCATGGATCACCATACGGGTTACCAAATCCCATAGACAAATAAGCTACCACCTTTTTATTGGCTTTATCTGCAATATTCAATATCTCTTGTAAGGTTGCTACAGATTCTGCAATAGTTTTATGTGTATTACGCATCTGAAAATTCTCTGATATCGAAAAAGGATATCCCAAATAGTCAATAGCTTTATGTTGAGATGCATCATTCGCTCCTCTTACATTTGCAATTATTGCCAATAATTTACTCGTTGTATCAGAAAGGTCTAATTGCGATAAAACATCAGCTGTATCAACCATTTGTGGTATTGCTTTTGGCGACACAAAACTACCAAAGTCTATTGTATCAAAGCCACAACGCAATAATGATTGAATGTATTGCACCTTTTTTTCTGTAGGTATAAATTCTTTTATGCCTTGCATGGCATCACGAGGACATTCAATAATTTTTACGTTTTCGGTCATTTTAGAGAGGTAAACTAAGAAAAAATCAATTATGCCTATAAAAGTATGATTATTTTTTAAAATTTAAAGAGTTTCAACCCTACTTCACTCTACAGACTACTAGAATCTTTTTTTTATCGCAAGCAAGAAAACAGTACCATTCAAAAAAAAATAATCAAAACGAGCCTTCTTTTAAGTTCTTTTATTTTGATATACACCTAGACTTAAAACATATGTAACATAAAAATGGTTACATATATTACAGACATAAGTAATTGATTTATTTATAATTGCTATATTTAAAAGTCAAATTAAAAACATGAGAAATTTCTTTGCTCTACTTTTTTTTATTCTTCAACTCCCCACTACTGCTCAACCCCAATCATCTCAGATAAAACCTATACAAATCACTATCAAGGATAGTATTTATTTTCCTATAGAAGAAGTAAGTCTTTATAAAGATTATTCAAAAGAGCTTACTTTTAACCAAACTACATCACAGTTATTTACTCCCATATATCCCTTACATCTTAAAAATTGCAAACTTAATGCCTTTTATTGGTATCGTTTTATGATTAATCATAAAACTAATGCCAAAACACTCTATTTTTTTACCTTTATTAGTGATGCATCAGACTTTTATATACCGTATAAAAAAGGCTACAAAAAGCATAAAACAGGTACATTCATTAAAAAAGGAAAGATTACATATGATATAGAACAAGCATCTTCATTAAGCATACCTCTAGATTCTATAGATTTTTCTAAGCCTTTTTATTTTAACAAAAAACCAATATCTAATGCGGGAAAATTAAGCCTCAAAAATACTTTTGGGGTTATCCTTATTGATCATAAAAATACTATTAGTGATTTAGTAAAAGAAACTTCATTGGTAAAATATCTAGAATTTTACTCAGGAGCTACATGTATTGCATCCTTACTTTTTCTTGTAAGTTTTTTTATATCTAGAGACAGAAACTTTTTAAACTATAGTCTTTATTTATTTTTTGTAACAGGAATTTTTGCTCCTGAAACCCCTTTTCTTTTTTCTTTACTCAATAGCATTCACCCTATGCTTTCCCATTATATAAATCAACTAAGTATTATTGGTGCTTCATTTTTCTACTTCTATTTTGTATATGGTATCCTAGAGTTCAAAACAAATCATCCTCGATTGTACAAATTCTCTAACTATCTCTTATCTAGTATTATTCTTTTTGCGATCATCAACTTAATTGTTTCCATTCTTACTCCATACCTAAATTACCGTATCGATATTTTTTTCGCATTCAGAGTATTTTTTGGGATTACCGCACTAGTAGTTTTTATATATCTTTTCTCTATAAGAAAAGACCTTATATCCAAGGCTGTACTCATAAGTAGCTTTCTACTTATCATTGGCAATATTGCAGCTATAATTACTAGCAACGGTTTGTATTTCTTAAATACCGTATTAATTGAAATTTTAATTTTCTCAGGAATTGTATCATATAATAACAAAAGAAATGTAGCCTCAAGAGTTAGAAGTCAATATGAACTCGATAACGAACGAAAATTAAAAAAAGAACTCATACAATTAGATAAGGCAAAATCTCATTTCTTTTCAAATATATCTCATGAACTTAGAACTCCACTTACTTTAATATCTACTCCTATACAAAACAAATTAATGAGTAAAAATCTTAGTGATAAAGATCGTTCTGATTTTGAATTGGTTTTAAAAAATAGTAAGCGAATTTCTGAGCTGGTTAATCAATTATTAGATATTTCCAAAATTGAAGCAGGAAGCATGACTTTATCTTTACAAAAAGTAAAACCAATTCAACAAATCAATGCTATTATTAAAGATTTTGAATATCTGGCTGGCTTAAAAAATAGGCTATATTCTATAATACGACTTAATTAGTTATCTTTGTTTAAAAACAAATACAAATGGTGCCAGAATCTTTCACACAATTTTTCAAAAGCCTAGATGAATCGGGTCGTGAGACCGTAATTAAGGAGCTATTGTCTATGGTCGATCCTTCAGAGCCTGACTTGTATACTGTTCATTCCGAGGTGCAACAAAGCCAGTCACTACATTGCCCTAATTGTCAAGACATCGATATCCGTGCAAATGGCAAGGCTAATGGTGTGCAACGTTATTTTTGTAAATCGTGCAAGAAGTATTTTAGGGAAACTACAGGTAAAGTTACTTTTGGTTTAAAAAAGGGGAACTTGCTTAGTGTTT
Organism: Aquimarina sp. I32.4; assembly: GCF_002924285.1. NCBI lineage: Bacteria > Pseudomonadati > Bacteroidota > Flavobacteriia > Flavobacteriales > Flavobacteriaceae > Aquimarina > Aquimarina sp. I32.4. The sequence continues at coordinate 66,664 of NZ_PGUB01000014.1, forward strand.
ATTTGTACCATATGCTATTAGGCAATTCGATAAAGAAATGTGCTGAACAGACAGGTATCTGTCTCCAAACTTCATTTGACTGGCGGCATAAGATATTAAGTGCCTTTGAAGGGGCTGTTCCTAATGGTTTTGAAGGTATTGTAGAGAGTGATGATATTTTCTTTCTTGAATCTGGCAAAGGAAACAGGGAATTACCTAGA
>NZ_PGUB01000015.1:0-63772 GCF_002924285.1 Aquimarina sp. I32.4
AATTTTGTTACCTCCTGATATTGTTAATTTTACGTTAAACATGTTTTTAGATTAAGTAATGAGAAACTTCAACATTCGGTGTTCGATATTCATTCCCAACTTGATCGGGAATCCATCACGACACAGTGAGAAAACTTCGATATTCATTTTTACTTTTACATTTTACATTTAGAATTTTGCAGTTTTACATTTATAGATGAGTATTGAGAAAACTTCGATATTCCTTTTTCACAATTCTCATTTCTCAACTGTTTATGTCCAATTTTGGGTCAACATGTCTCAAATTTGGGAGGTCTATATAATGTGATGGACCGATTTTACCTTCCGTTGGGTCTATTTGATGAAAATTTAGACTCAGGAGTCCCAATTTTGGGTCTATAAAGTCTAACGATGGGTGTCTATAGTCCAAAATTGGGTGGTTCTTCTCTAATTTTGAGACCTCAAAGTCTAATTTTGGGACTCTTGAGTCTAACGGAACGTCTTTTTGGTCCAACAGAGCGTCTTTTTTACCCAATCGCTGTTTTTTGATCAAAAATTGGGGCACCTACTACTCTTCTTCTTCTTCGGGGGTTGTTTTGGGAATACTCTTGGTACGATTAAAAAACTGTTTGAGTTCTGCTACTTTTTCTGTAAACCCTGCTTTGCCCGCTCCTTTGCTATATTGTGAGTATGAATAATCATTAAGCGCATCCTGATAGTTATCATAATCATGTAGGATTTTGGTACTCTCTAGGCGGTATGCCAAGCTCTCTAATCTACCCAACAGATTTTCTGCAAATACACGAGCTTGGTAGTCGGTTTCAAATTCTTGCCAGTCTACATCGGGAGAACTTAGCGAATCGCTATGCTGTCTGTAATCCCACACCTTATTTACAAATAATTTGTTGGTCTCATTAATAGCCTTATAGCTACTACGTTCTTTTTCTGTCAATGCCGCCAGTTTGCTTGTAAAAATGGCTTCTAATTGTCCTACCAGTGCCGTTGCCTGATCTCGCTCTTCCTGTGTCAACAGGTCTTGAATAATATCTCTCATATTGTGGTTTTTATAAATTAGTAGTGAGAATTGAGATTTTTTCACTTTTACATTTTCGATATTTAATAACAAAATTTGTTGTTCCAAAGACATTTGGAGTACGGTAATGAGTCTGTAGTAACCTATATGAATGGGTAAACTAACTAAAACTACAGACACTACCATTGTACTCCATGTCTTTGATAGTGATTACTACTATACAGTAGTGATGTTTATTGGGTGTTTTCTTTTATTCTTTCTTTAATCTTTTGCTGTACACTATCTAGGATATGATAGATTGTAATCACATTTTTATCTTTGATTTTTACTTTGGGGTTTACCACAGAGAGTACCTCATCTACAATTTTTTGTGGGGCTTTGGTACGTATGATGACTTTGTGGGCAACCAGCGCCTTTTCTTCTGGGGGTAATTGATTATAGGGTGTAACAAGCATAAGCAGGGAGTTTATGGTGGATTATTTTGGTGTGCGCTATTCTTGATACACTACCAATTATGGGGTATTGGGACTACACAAACCATTTTTTGGGGTAAGTAGTAAGATATTGCGTGCTTTATAGATCAATTGTACCGCATCATCACTAGAGGTACCCTTGGTATATAGCTTATTGATCCAATCATACAGTATCATCTCATAGGGAGCATGATGTACCAGGTTATACATAAATAAATCCATATTAAGGTGTAACATTTGTAAGACATCAGACATAAACTGATGTTTATTAAATTCTATAGACTCCATAGTTGGTTATTTTTTGTGGTGTCAAATATAGAAGGGAGGAATGCGTTATTACAAGGAGAGTATGTCGAGATTCATGAATTAAGACCTGAAAAAACTAATTTTCTTTAAAAAGTTTTTTGTGTGTGTAAAAAACTGTCTTTATTTATCATACAACTATTTTTTATAATTATTATGAATCAAGAAATCTTATATCTCATTTTAAAAAAAGTATTTTATATAGTAATCTTTTCATTCATTTTTGTTTACCCACAATCCATAGGAGCATTCCAGAATACATCGGAAATCTCGGAAACTAACAAATATGATTTACTTGCAGATAAATTTTATGAGAATCAATCAAACCCTTCCATTGGGATCTCTTATGCAAAGAAGTATCTCGATTTGGCTAAAAAAGAAAAAGACACTTTCAGAATAATGAGGGGATATTATTTTTTTTCTATTATTAATGAGATTGATTTGTCTTTAAAATACAGTGATAGTATTTTACAAATTACAAAAAATGAAGTGTATAATTCGAAAGATTACCCAGCATTCGCGTATTTGAGTAAAGCACTTATGCATTACAATAACGGGGATTTTAAAAATGCTTTAAATTATTTTATAAGAGTAAACGAAGAATCTGAGAAACATAAGAACACCTATCTTTTATTTACTAGCAAAAATAATATTGGTGCTTTAAAAAGCAGACTAAAAGAAAATGAAACTGCTCTTAAAATTTTTAAAGAGAGTTATGTTTTTTTTTCAAATAAAAAAGAAAGATATCCTACAGATTATTTAGAAACCCTTTTTGCATTATCTGATTCATATAGTAGAAATAAAAAACTTGATTCTGCCACTATAATGAACAGGTTAGGATATAAAGAGTCTCTTAATTTAAAGAATGAGTTTATGACTACTTATTTTGTTTTAAATGAGGGGGTTAATCAATATCATTCTGGTAAATATATGGTTGCTAAGGACAGTTTAAAAAAATCGATTAAGGAACTTGGGCATTATGAGGATTTAGCGAACTTATCAATTGCTCATTATTATTTAGGGAAAATATTATCCTCTCTAAATTTTAAAGATAAAGCGATTGAAGAGTTTATAAAAGTTGATAGTATAGTTCAGGAAATATCCGAAATAATGCCTGAAACAAGAGATAGTTATGAAATTTTGATAAATCACTTTAAAAAATTAAATGATAAAAATAAACAACTATTGTATATAGAGAGATTAATTAAGGCAGATAGTATTATAAATAGTAACTATAAATATTTAAGTAAAAATATTGTTCAAAATTATGATACTCCGAAATTAATATCTGACAAAGAAGAGATTATTAGATCTTTAGAATTTGAGAAAAAATCATCAATAAAAATAAATATTATTGCCTCAATTATATGTTTAACTTTAATTATATTTTTAGGTTTTAATTATAAAAAAAAGAGAATTTATAAAAAAAGATTTTTAAAACTATATCATGAAAATCAAAATATCCCTTCAATTCCTAATAACAACCCTGTAAAAAAAACCTCTTCAGATATTGGAATATCAAATATAGTTATTGATGAAATACTTGAAAAACTTAATACATTTGAAAAAAATAAAGGTTTTCTAAAATCCAAACTAACTATATCAAGTCTTGCTATAGATTTTAAAACAAATTCTAGGTATTTATCAAAAATAATTAATGTATATAAGAATAAAAGTTTTAATAATTATATCAATGATTTAAGGGTTAATTTTGTTGTAGAAAAGTTAAAAAAAGATCCGACATTTCGGAAGTATACGATTAAAGCGATTGGGCACGAAATCGGTTTTACTTCTACTGAGGTGTTTTCTAAATCTTTTTATAAAAGCACTGGGATTTATCCTTCTTTTTTTATAAAACAGCTAAATAAATAATTCTTTTATCGTAACTCCAAATTCATGAATGTATGGGTTGATTTTCATGAAAACCGATATCATCCAGTTGCATCTTGATCTTCTCTACTTTTATATTTACAACTAATAAATACAATTTTAGACAATACGACTATTGAAACTTAAGATATCATATTAGCAACTAATACAAGGTGGTTTAGTGTCTATAAAATAATTTTATTATTACCAAAGTATATTCATGAGAATTATACTTATATCTCTAGTATTTACTGTTATTTCATTTTTAAATTGTGAGAAGGCTATAAAAATAATAATCTTAAATATAAACTCTCTGAATGATTTATTTGGAGAGTTTTCATATGATTAATAACCAATATCGATATGCTATCTACTAATAAATTTTATCTATTGAGCCTAACCATTTATCTTTTATTAGTAGGTTGCTCTAAAGTCAAAGTTGTACACTACAGGCAACCTTCTATAATTATACTAGATTCAGTCTCTACACCAATAAGTGGGAAAGTGTTAAAAAACTGGTATCAAAAAGACATAATTAAAGATACTATTCCTGGGATAAGCTTGGAAAAAGTATATACAGAATTATCTTTTTCTGACTCTAAGAATATTATTATAGCAGTGATAGACACAGAGATAGACATTAATCATGAGGATTTAAAAGATCAAATCTGGATAAATAACAAAGAGATTCCTAACAATAATATTGATGATGACAGTAATGGCTATATAGATGATATAAATGGATGGAATTTTATAGGTGGAAAAAATGGAAATATTATATACTCTAACTATGAAGTGGTTAGAATCATAAGAGAATATCAGGATAAATTTGAAGGTAAGAAAGAAAATGAAATCACATCCTCAGATAAAGAAGATTTCAGTTTATATCAAAAAGCAAAAAATGTTTATGATGAACAGTTAAAGTTAGCTAAAGAAGATCAAGAACATGGAAATTTTTTGTTTGAAAATTATCCAAAATCTAAAGCATTACTAAAAACGTTTTTTCCATTAGAAAACTATAATCTAAGCCAAGTTGACAGCCTTTATAATGTTTATGAACATGATAAAGAATTAAAAAAATTAATTTATTTCATGTCAGACTTCTTAGAGTATGAACTATCAGAAGAATGGATTAACGACTACAAAAAACATGCAGATCTTAAAGTAAGTAAAACACTAAATTTAGATTTTAATGATCGAGAAATATTAGGTGATAACCCCAAAGATTTAAATGATGAAAATTATGGAAACGGAAATGTCTCTGGTAACTTAGATGAATTCTATCATGGAACTGTTGTTGCTGGGGTTATAGGTGCTACCAGAAATAATAATATTGGGATTGATGGTATTTCAAATAATTTAAAAATAATGTCATTAAACATTTCTTCTAACGGAGAAGAACATGATAAAGATATCTCATTAGCTATTAAATACGCAGTAGATAATGGTGCGAAAATAATAAATATGAGTCTTGCAAAGAATTTTTCACTCCATCAAGAATGGGTTCAAGAAGCAATTCACTATGCGTCTGAGAAAGATGTTTTAATAATTCACGCTGCTAGTAATGAGAATACTGATATAGATAAAACTCTAGTATATCCAAATGATATTGATAGCAAAGGAAATGAGTTTGTTGATAATTTTATCACTGTTGGTTCTATATCAAACAAATTGAGTAAAGATTTCCGTTCTTATTTTTCAAATTATGGAAAAACCAATGTTGATATTTTTGCTCCTGGAGATGAAATTTTCACTACAGAAATTAAAAATTCTTATGGGTTTCACTCTGGAACTTCAATGGCTACTGCTATAGTAACTGGTATCTCGAGTCTATTGCGATCTAACTACCCTGATTTATCAGCTTCTCAAATAAAAGAAATTCTTATGAAATCAGGAACTTTATATAATTTCAACGTTGAAATTAATCAAAAAGATGAATCGAAAAAAATAATCCCTTTTTCAGAACTCTCTAAATCTGGTAGTGTGGTCAACGCTTATAATGCATTATTAATGGCAGAACAGGTATCTGATAATAATTAAACCCGTGCTTATCAAATGAGAGGAAACAATCTTATAATGGGTCAAATACATAAGATTTTTTTTATTGTATTATGTATATGTCTTGTCAACTGTAAAAAGGCTCATAAACATACTGCTATAGATACCTATTTTGGACAGCAAATACACGATGATTATCATTACTTAGAAAATATAAATGATAGTACTGTTGTAGGATGGATAATGGATCAAAATACCAGAACTCAAAATGTGTTATATGGTATTTCAGGAAGAAAAAACTTAATAGTAAAACAAAATAATAATAATAAAAGGAATTATGTAATATCCAAATTACAGATTACTGATGATCACCAAATATTCTATTTAAAAAGGAATTCAATTGATAACGTTTCAAGACTATATTATCGAAAAAAAATAAACGATACAGAAGTTGAATTGTTTAATCCAATCTATTTTGATTCAGAATCCAAAAGCGAATATCAAATTAATTATTTTAAACCTAATTGGGATGGTAGCAAGATAGTAATAAGTATTATGAAAGATGGAGATGAATATTCACAAATGATTATTCTAGATGTAAAAACCAAAAACATACTCCCAGACAGGATCAGTAATTGTAAACCTACTATCGGAGGGGTTGAATGGTTACCTGACAACAATTCTTTTTATTACAGTCATTTTCCTAATGCCAACAAAAAAAATAAACAGACAAACCTCAATAGTAAAGCAGTTATATATACGCTAGGAACAAATTCTAACGATAAAAAAGAAGTGTTTTCAAAAGAACGCAACCCTGAGATCGCTATCAAACCAGAAGATTTTCCTATAATTGACTTTAGTGATCCAAAATCTCAATACGTGATTGGTAAGATAGGTGAATCAAGCCCTTATAGTAATAGCTATTACACTACTATAGATCAACTATACAAAAACAAACACACTTGGACTCCTTTATTTGAAAAAACACATAAAATCAAGAACTACAAAATAGTTGGAGATAATGTGTTTTTTATTACCGCCAGTGGTTCCCCTAATTTTAAGATATGTAAAACTAATATGCATACTAAAAATTTTGATACCCCCGAGGTACTTGTTGCTGAGAAAAATAATGAAATCATTAAATATTTTATAGCTACAAAAGAAGGTATATTTTTCACTACTGTTATTAATGGAGTACAAGCAAAATTATATCGATATTTTGATGGCAAGCAAACTGAAATATCCTTACCTAAACCAGCAGCAGATATAAAATTATACACCCATGGTACTAAAGTAATAATTGCTGCAAAGGGGTGGTTAAACAAGACGAAGCGCTATGTATATCGACATGAGACAGAATCACTTGCGCCGTATAATTTATTTCCTGATCAACAAATTGATACGTTTGACGATCTTATGGTAGAGGAACTAATTGTACGGTCAAAAGATGGAGTAGAAATTCCTTTATCTCTGGTATACAAAAAAGGAACTAAATTAGAAGGGAACACTCCTGTTTTAATGAGAGCTTATGGTGCGTATGGAGTTTCTATGGTACCAAATTCATATTATCCGTTTTTGTTATACGCAAGAGAAGGAGGTATTTATGCAGTAGCTCATGTACGTGGAGGAGGCGAAAAAGGAGATAGCTGGTACAAAGGAGGGCATAAAGCTACTAAACCAAACTCGTGGAAAGATTTTATTGCCTGTACAGAATATCTAATTGCTAATAAATACACCTCAAAAGGTAAAATAGCTATTTGGAGTGGTAGTGCTGGGGGGATAGTTATTGGTCGTGCTATTACTGAAAGGCCCGATTTATACAATGCTGCAATTATAGACCGTGGAATGCTTAATACAATACGCTTAGAAAATGGCATCAATGGTGCAAATAGTGCTAAAGAATTTGGATCGGTCAAAGATTCAATAGGGTTTAAAGCGCTATTAGAAATGGATTCGTATCACCATATTAAAGATAATACAAACTATCCAGCTACATTAATAACAACTGGAATGAATGATACACGAGTACCATCGTGGCAATCTATGAAGTTCGCCGCCAGACTTCAAAAAGCAAATATTTCTGATAATCCTATTTTATTAAAAACAGAGTTTAATTCTGGGCATGGATTGCAGTTTACAAAAAACAAAGAATTTGAAACGATGGCAACTGCACTGTCTTTTGCACTATGGCAAACAGGGCATCCTGAGTATCAACCTAAAGAATAATATAAGATAGTCAACGCTTATAGTACATTATTTATGATAGAATAGTTTTTTAAAAAACAGAAACAAATAAGATAATTATTGGTTTTATAATTTTAATCAGACAATATCATATATTGTCTAATGGGTGTGTTTCAGAAAAGAACCTTTTTAAAAGTGTCACTGATATTTTATCTATAATATTTTAAGAAACGTGACACCTAGATCAAGCCATGAAATAAATGTACTTATAAGTAAAACTCACTGTTTTGTTTACATAAAAATTGTTATCAGTCTATGAAAAACGTATTCCTCTTTTTATTCTTTTGCAGCTCCTTCTTGGGGTATACTCAGGAAATCAAAAAGCAACTTCTCACTAAAAAAGAGCTTAAAAATTGGTATCATAAAGATCTTACCAGTGATACAATCCCTGGGATAAGCTTGGATAGAATGTATGCTCAACTCTTACATAATAAAACTGGTGAAGAGGTAATTGTAGCTGTTATTGATACCAAACTTGATATCCATCATGAAGATATTAAACAACAGATATGGGTTAATACTGATGAAATCCCTGATAACAATATTGATGATGATAAAAATGGATATATCGATGATGTTAATGGTTGGGATTTTTTAAGTAACCCCAATGGGAAACATGTTAAATATCAACATATTGAAGCGGTGCGGGTTGTTAGAAAATACAACTCTATGTTTGAAGGGAAATCCTTAGAAACCATTTCTAGTGATCAAAAAAAAGCTTTTGTCTTATTTGGTAAAGCTAAAGAAGCCATGCAATCGTATATCAAAGAGGAAAAAGATTTTATAACCTATGCCAATGATTGGTTAGGTAGCTATCCAAACGCAAAGAAAAGCCTAAAAACAATATTTCCAAAAGAAGATTATAACGTATCACAATTAGATAGTGTAATAAACAATACAAGGAAAGATAGCTTGACACAATCTTATCTAACGATGATAAAAACAGCTATTGAACGTGACTTAACCCCAGAAATTTTTAAAAAATACAGAGATCAAACAGAAGAACAGTTAAAAACAATGCTAAACATAGATTTTAATGAACGAGAAATTATAGGGGATAATCCAGAGGACATTTCTGATATAGCTTATGGTAATAATCAAGTATTTGGCGATGTCCCTTTTCAGCATTCAATAGCCGTAACAGGTGTTTTAGCAGCAACTCGAAATAACAATGTAGGAATTAATGGTGTTTGCAATACTATAAAAATTATGCCTGTAGTTATGGTTGCCTCTGGTGATGAGTTTGACAAAGATATAGCAGTAGCCATTAGATATGCTGTAGATAATGGAGCTAAGATAATTAACATGAGTTGGGGTAAAGGCTTTTCACTTCATCAGGATTGGGTACAGGATGCTATACGATATGCGGCCAAAAAAGATGTAATCCTTATCCATGCAGCAGGTAATGATGCTACAAATATTGATATAAATGACCATTACCCAAAGGATCATATAAATAATAAAGAGATTGTAGATAATTATATAGTAGTTGGTGCCAGTAGTTATACCTTGGACAAAAAAATACTTGCCAATTTTTCTAATTATGGAAAAAAGAATGTTGATGTTTTTGCACCTGGTAATAAAATGTATACTACCGATATTAATAATACATATGATTTCTCTAGGGGGACTTCAATTTCGACTCCAATCGTTTCTGGTATCGCTGCTTTAATAAGATCTTATTATCCAGATCTAAAAGCTGCAGAGGTAAAACAAATCCTAATGGATTCTGGTACTTCTTATGACATTGATGTAGAAATCAAACGAAAAGATGGTAATAAAAGTTTAGTTCCCTTCTCAGAACTATCAAAATCTGGGAAAGTGGTAAATGCTTATAATGCATTGTTAATGGCAGAACAGATGTCTAAAAAGTAGAGATATGATTACAGAAAATAAGATTGTACTTCGATTTTTGTTCCTGTTTTTTGGATTGTTAATGTTTCCGTTTCCATTAAATGTTATCCCTAAACTAGAATTTATCCAAAACTTTCTCTCTGATGGATATCATATAATTATCCCATGGATTGGTAAGCATATCTTACAGCTAAACTATGAGATTACCGTCTTTACCAATGGTAGTGGAGATACTACTTATGATTATGTATTAGTGTTGTTCTTTGTAGTATTAGCAATAATCGCTACTATCGTTTGGTCTATTTTTGATAGAAATGAAAGAAGTTATGAGAAACTTAATTATTGGTTTTTGGTACTATTGCGATACTATGTAGGCTATATAATGCTTTCTTATGGTATGGCTAAGGTAATTCCTTTACAGTTTAGAGAGCCTTCCTTTTTTAGGCTGTTAGAACCTTACGGAGATTCTTCTCCCATGGGGTTAGTATGGACTTTTATTGGGGCATCAAAAGCGTATACCATATTTAGTGGACTAGCAGAGGTAGTTGGAGGAATATTATTATTTCATAGAAAAACAGTGGTGCTAGGTGGGATGATATTGATACCTGTATTAGCTAATGTAGTTTTGATTAATTTCTGTTATGATGTTCCTGTAAAATTATACTCATCAGAGCTATTTCTAATGATGCTAATTGTTATGGCTCCTCACTCTCAAAGATTACTAAATGTTATTCTATTTAATAAACCTACAAAAGCTATTGAATACAAAGAACAATTCGTAATTAAAAAACGGCTACGAATAAAAAATACGGTAAAATGGATTGTTGTAGCTTTTTTCCTTTATTCTAATATTGGGGATTCAATAGAATCTAGTAAAAAATATGGCCCTAGTGCTCCTAAGCCTGCTTTGTATGGGTTGTATGAGATTACCGATTTTAAAATAAACTCTAAAGAAGTCATGCCCGTTGTTACAGATACAATAAGGTGGCGATACATATCTATAGAGCGCCTAAAATCTATCCAATTATATAAGACAGATATGTCTACTGTAAGGTATATATCTAAAATCGATACTATCTCTAAAAAAATAGAATTAACACACAGCAAAGATTCTACAAAAATATTTACCTTAAATTATAGTAAAACCGATTCTACAATGGCTATCAAAGGAATTATTGCAATGGATACTATTGACTGTAAGACAAAACGATTAGACAAAAAAGATTTTCTTCTTACTAGTAGAGGTTTTAACTGGATTAATGAATATCCTTTTAATCGATAAACAGGAACCTGTATAGCTATCCCATGTCCAATCAATAGGTGATATTTATTTTGGTAGAGAATTTAATGGAATTTTTTATTATTTGAAGCTTAAAAAATAACAAGTACTTTTTAAACTTCCTGTTTTGGTAAAAACATTTTTCTTAACTAAATCTGCTACATCCCTTGTTGTTGTTGAAGAGGAGGTTTTGGCAATTTGGATTGTACTTACAATTCCATTTTTTATATGCCTGAGCCATAAAGCTATCATTTGTGATCAAAAAAAATCTTAATCAAAATCCATCAATCCTTCTGCAAACTCCTTTTTGGTTTCATCATCAAAACCTGCAAAATATGCTTGAGTAGTAGCCATGTTTTTATGCCCTAAACTTTCTTGCATAAATTCTAGTGAAACTCCTTTTTGCACTGATAATGTCGCAAAACTATGCCTTGCCCAATAGGTTGATATTTCTTCTGGCAAATCATTTGCTTTGCAAAGTTTTTTAAGATGTTGATTGATGTATCGAGTAAAGTTCTTGATTTTTACTTGTTGTTGTTCGGGTGTTTCATCGCCTTTTAAGATAGGAAATATGTATTTTTCAGGAAGTTTCTCAGGATTACTATATCTATTTATAATCTTATTACTATAATCGTTTAGATAAACTGTTATAGGTTTTAAATCTGTTTTTGATGTAAATAAAGTTTTAGCTCTATAGAATACTATTTTGTTGTTGGTTATATTTTTGTATTTCAATTGCGCAATATCCTTAATATTCATGCCATTACAATTGTATGAAAAAAACCAAAAATCTTTTGCTTTTTCTTGTTCTTCGTTTTGAGATACGGCAAGAAAAAGTTTTTTCATTTGCTCCTTACTAAGTGCTTTCTTGACTTTTTTTGAAGTTGGGATTTGATATTTTCGTTTTCCAAAGGGATAGAATTCTTTCTCTATTTCTCCTTCTTCTATAGCCTTATTAAATATTGCACGCAATGGTCTGAGATAAATTCCTACAGTAGTTATTGATCGTCCAGAATTTGTCATAAAGTGCTCAAAATCTAATAACCAATTTTTATTAATATCTAATAAGGTAAGATTACTGTAATTTTTATTTCCTTCTTCAACGAATTTTTTCAATGCTTTTTCACTGCAATTGTAAGAATCGGCAGTAGATATTCTATTTTGTTTCTTATAATCTGCAATTCGTTCTTTGTAATGATATGGCACTTTTATACCATCTCCTTTTTTTCTAAAAAGTTTTTTTTCAAATTGTGTAAAAGCAAATGGGATAATTTTATCAGCAATTTCATTGGCTTTATTCTCTATAGCCTGTAATTTTAAACGAATATCTTTATATTCTTTTCTAGGTTTATTAGTCTCCCAAATACTTTCAAATTCCTTTTTGGTAAAATCAAATTTGGTAGGGTATAGTTTTTGTTTTCTGGGATTAGACACAAAAACCCGTAATCTTACTGGAAATTTACCATTAGATTTGGTTCTTCTCTTATCGAGATATATAGATATAGAATAGTCCTGATTCATAATTTATGTGCATATAATGTGCATACGATTTGCATACAAAACCACAAAATGTGCATACAGAATAATATACTTAAACAAGCCTTTTTTTGTGTAATCTCTTTATTTACAATGCTTACCAAAGGAAAGTAAAAAATATCAAAATCACAAAAAACTGACTCATAATCAGGGGGTCCTTGGTTCGAGCCCAAGTGGGACCACCTAGTAAAACTAAGCCTTACAGAGATGTAAGGCTTTTTTGTTTTCTAATACATACATTGAATATAAGAGAGCAGATGAATAAACTTACGTGGTATTGATATTATGGCATGAATAAGAAATATTAATATAAGCCCTCTCGCAAGAGTTTTTTATAATTAGTTACATTTTTGCAGACATTCTGCCAAGTTCCCAACCGATATAGAATAATCCCATAGTTATTGCTAGCATAAGGGTTACGAAATCTAAATGACTTAACTTGTTTATTAATTTAGATAAGCGGCCTAAAAAATTGATTTTTGTTTTCATAAGGATATACTGTGAATTTTAGATGTTTTAAATAAAGTATTTATAAATAGTAAAACGATAATTAATAGAATTATATGGCTCAAGAAAAAATATAACCAATACCATATCCTATACAATAGGATAGTAATAATGATGATAGTAGTATCCAGGCTATAAAATCTACCTTTTTGATTTCATTGTTTTTTTTCATTTTATGTGCATTAAGTATTTGTAATCAATGAATTATTTGTCAATAATACAACAGGATTGTCCCGTTTTTTGAAACTGACACATTTTTTCTAAAAAAAATCTCATATGACCCAAATTTAGACCCGAGGGTCTCAAAATTAGGGTAATCATATGATGTATTCGACCTATTTTACCTTCTGATGAGGTATTTTAATGAAAATTTAGACATTGATGTCCCATTTTTGGGACTATATAGTCTAATGATAGGTGGTTGTAGTCCAAAATTGGGTAGTTGTTCTCTAAATTTGGGACGTGTAAGTCTAATTTTGAGACCTCAGAGTCTAACGGAGCGTCTTTTTGATCCATCAGAGGGTCTTTTTTTTATTTGAGTAAAATCAGAATGCGACTCTTTTCGATTTCTGTTTTTACAACTATTATTTGTTAGAAAAAGAATATCTGTAAAAAGGTTACACCAATCTAATATCCTCTTTAAATAAGCTGTGAATATATTCGGCATGAATATTTACTTGTTCAGCACCTTCTAGGCAATGAAACAATAAATGGATAAGGCCATAATCTCCAAACGTATCTCTGTATTCATGACGTTCTTTGTTCTTGATCCAATAGATAAAAGAACATAAGTGGCCAATCTCTCCCAATTTTTGGGCATTGCTTAAGCATTTTTTAAACTCCTCTAGAGGCATGCAAGCATATTCATTGTATTTTCTTTTACAAAAATTGTAGTCAAACGTATGTTTATACGATTGTAATTTTCGATTCTGTATTTCATAGCTTATACCACTCATAACATTTGTATTAAGTAGTTATAATATCAATTAGGGTCTGTCGCTGCTTTCACAAAATATATGCCAAATCAACAAAAAACATAATCCAATTTCTGGTAAATAAAAGGAAAATGATTTATGGAATAATTCCACCACAAAAATACAAAATTAGGAATAATTCCAGTGTATCTAAATTGTTTTTATAATGTTATTTTTTTAAACCCTCTTTGTGTAAGAGATTTTCTACGGCATAAAGTAGGTTAAACAGCATAATACATAACTCTATTAGAAGCAATGTATTTTATGAGTCTACTTATTTTTAGTAGTGAGTAATTTGGTGATCTCTTTGACTTAATATGAAGCTTAGAGATGTTTTGATTGCACATGCAGTTGTTAGTTAGCAGGTTAAGTGTTTATTTCATTTGTTTTCTGTTAATAAAACCTGATAAGTATATTTTAGAAAAAGAAAGGTGTGTTGTACATTTGTTTTTGAATTTGATACAGTATGGTATGTTTTTTGGGGAGAGAACAACCATAATGAATAAATGGGAAAATTAATCAAATCTAGAATTATGCAGTATAAAGTAATTGATACAAGAAGTCAGTTTTTTGGCAGAGTATTGGATTTCGAATCCTGCTCAACAATGGGAAATTTAGGAGGAGTTCTTTTAAAAATTGAAAGAAACAGAGTTTCGCTTTTTAAATTTAATGAAGTAGAATTAGTGTAATCACGGTTCTACTTTTCTATCTTAATTCAGTAATCCGCTTTACATACTTACCAATAACATCAAACTCTAGATTGACAATTGTATCTGTCCTGAAGGTGTTAAAGTTTGTGTGCTCATACGTAAAAGGAATAATAGCTACACTAAATTCATTTTTCTTAGAGTCTACTACAGTAAGACTGACTCCATTTACAGTAACAGAACCTTTTTCTATAGTGATATTGTGTAGTTCAGGGTCATATTTAAATGTAAAATACCAACTTCCTTGAGCCTCTTTGACAGCAGTACATATTGCGGTTTGATCTACATGCCCCTGTACAATATGTCCATCAAGGCGATCCCCTAATTTCATCCCACGCTCTAGGTTTACGATACTACCTATTGCCAATGTGTCTAGATTGGTTTTATCCAAAGTCTCTTTGATCGCTGTTACAGTATATTGATCATTATTGATGGCTACTACAGTAAGACATACACCATTATGCGAAATACTCTGATCAATTTTTAGTTCTGAAGTAAAATTAGTACGTACTGTAATGTTTAAATTCTCTTTATCAGTCTCTAGGTTAGTAACCGTTCCTAATTCTTCAATGATTCCTGTGAACATAAATGCAAATTATTTAATTAAATTTGTGACCTTGTGGCCTTGTACCAATTTAATTATATATCATTAGAAAATTAAATAGGTATTAGTCCTGATACTAGAGGTCAAAAATACAGATAAAGTAGTTTATATAATGAAGAAAGAAGAAAAAATAAGATTAGGAATTTCTATAGGAGATCTTAACGGAATAGGAAGTGAAGTAGTGCTAAAAACTTTTGAAGATTCACGGATGCTTGATTTTTGTACCCCTGTAATATTTGCCTCAGTAAAAAACCTTTCTTTCTTGAAAAAACATTATAAAAGCCAAGTAAACCTTCATGGAGTAGATAAAACTTCTCAGATTTTAGATGGTAAGATTAATGTGCTTAATGTGTGGAAAGAAGGAGTAAATATTAATTTTGGTAAAGAAGATCAGAAGATAGGAGAGTATGCAATCAAATCCCTTGTTGCAGCAACCAAAGCGTTAAAAGAAAATGAAATAGATATATTAGTTACTGCTCCTATTAATAAACGTAGCATACAATCAGATGAATTTAAATTCCCAGGACATACCGATTATCTAGATCAGGAACTAGAAGGAAATAGCCTGATGTTTATGATTACAGATGAATTAAAGGTAGGATTACTTACAGATCATGTAGCGATCAAAGATATAACAACAACGATCACACCAGAATTGATACATCAAAAAATAAATACGATTCATCAAGCGCTCAAGCAAGATTTTGGTATCTCTAAACCCAAAATAGCAGTATTAGGTATTAATCCACATAGTGGAGATAACGGAGTTATAGGTAAGGAGGATGAAGAAATATTAAAACCAACAATTCAAGAAATTAATGAATCTGGCAAATTGGTATATGGGCCTTATGCAGCAGACAGTTTTTTTGGTTCTGACAACTATAAGGTTTTTGATGCAATTGTAGCCTCATATCATGATCAAGGATTAATACCTTTTAAAACTTTATCCTTTGGTAAAGGCGTAAATTATACAGCAGGATTAGATAAAATACGTACCTCTCCAGATCATGGAACAGCTTTTGAAATTGCTGGAAAAAACAAAGCAGATAATAGTTCTTTTAAAGAAGCCGTGTTTACAGCAC
The DNA here is from genome assembly GCF_002924285.1 of Aquimarina sp. I32.4. Lineage (NCBI taxonomy): Bacteria > Pseudomonadati > Bacteroidota > Flavobacteriia > Flavobacteriales > Flavobacteriaceae > Aquimarina > Aquimarina sp. I32.4. The sequence continues at coordinate 16,443 of NZ_PGUB01000015.1, forward strand.
TAAAAATTTTTAAAAGAAGAGAAGAATATCATGAATTAACCAAGAACCCGCTCAAAAAGCAAGCTCGAAAACTCCAAAAGAAGTCATTTGAGGAAAAAAAATAAGACATTTGACAAAATTTGACAGTAAAAACTTTACACCTTATATTTATGAATCACTAACGAACTGATATAATTTTGTTTACAAAAATACTTTCATAACGAATTTTTATTATCTTTGCACCCGCCTTTATCGAATTGATAGGCGCCTGAAACTGATGATGAAATGAAACAACTAAAAGAGTATACTATTCCTTTTGTTGGGCTGAAGCAAGAATTACACCAGTTTGAGTATCAAATTGAGAATACGTTCTTTGAACATTTTGAGTATGATGAATTTAATGCATCGGCAGTAAAAGTTGATTTGGAGTTTAACAAGAAAACAACAATGTTAGAACTTGAGTTTAAAGCAACAGGAACTGTAAATGTAAATTGTGATCTTACTAATGAGCCTTTTGACCTGCCAATTGAAAACGATTTGTTTTTGGTAGTAAAGTTTGGAGATGAATATAATAATGAAAACGAAGAACTTCTTATTCTTTCGCATGGAGAATATGAAGTAAACGTACAGCAATATATTTATGAACTGATTGTTCTGGCAATGCCATCCAAAAGAGTTCATCCAGGTGTAGAGAATGGTACATTAGAATCTGAGATACTCGAAAAATTAGAAGAATTAAGTCCGAAGGAAAAAACAAAAACAAGTGACGATGAGGAGACAGATCCTCGTTGGGATAAATTAAAAAACTTATTAAACGATAAATAATAGCTAAGCAATGGCACATCCTAAGAGAAAAATATCGAAAACCAGAAGAGATAAGAGAAGAACGCATTATAAAGCTTCTGTACCACAAATAGCTACTGATCCTACTACAGGAGAAGCGCATTTGTATCATAGAGCCCACTGGCACGAAGGTAAACTATACTATCGTGGTCAAATCGTTATTGATAATACTGAAGAAGAAGTAGCATAACGATATAGATAAAATTATAAAAGAGCTCTCGCATTTGTGAGAGTTTTTTTGTTTTTAGTTGAATATGTGTCAAAATCCACTTATTTTGCGCCATGTTTGTGTATAATTTAGTAATTTCAACGAATTTTTAAGCGCTATTTTGTGCTGTAGTTCGTGAAACTAAAACTAAGATATGAGTAAAATCACAGCCGCTATTACAGCTGTAGGCGCTTATGTGCCAGACTATGTGTTGACTAATGATATATTAGCTACGATGGTCGAAACCAATGACGAATGGATAACCAGTCGTACAGGTATCAAAGAACGTAGAATACTAAAAGATAAAGACAAAGGGACTTCTTTTTTAGGTATTAAAGCGGCAGAAGATTTGATTGCCAAAAGAAATCTCGATCCAAAAGAGATAGATATGGTTATCTTTGCTACTGCCACCCCTGATCTTCCTGTTGCAGCAACAGCAGCATATACAGCCTCAAAAATAGGAGCTGTTAATGCTTTTTCTTATGATTTACAAGCAGCCTGTTCCAGTTTTTTATATGGGATGTCTACTGCTGCCAGTTACATAGAATCAGGAAGGTATAAAAAAGTATTAGTAATAGGAGCAGATAAAATGTCTTCTATTATTGATTATACCGATCGTACGACCTGTATTATTTTTGGTGACGGAGGAGGTGCAGTTCTTTTTGAACCCAATGAAGAAGGTTTGGGATTACAAGATGAGTATCTACGAAGCGATGGTATAGGAAGAGAGTTCCTCAAAATCGAAGCAGGAGGATCACTACTTCCCCCTACAGAAGAAACTGTAGCCAATAGGCAACATTTTGTTCAACAAGACGGAAAAACTGTATTTAAATATGCAGTTTCTAACATGGCAGACGCCAGTAGTAAGATCTTAGAACGTAATAATCTAACAGGACAGGATGTAAACTGGCTTGTAGCTCATCAGGCAAATAAACGTATTATTGATGCTACAGCCAAAAGAATGGAACTTGATGAAAAAAAGGTTCTTATGAATATCCAGCGATATGGTAACACCACATCTGCTACCTTACCGCTATTGTTGCATGATTACGAAAAGCAACTTAAAAAAGGAGATAATATAGTATTTGCCTCATTCGGAGGAGGCTTTACTTGGGGATCTATTTTTCTAAAATGGGCCTATAACGCCTAAACAACTAAAAAAACACAATACCCACATTATGGATTTAAAAGAAATTCAGAATTTAATTAAATTCGTTGCCAAATCTGGTGCCAGCGAAGTAAAGTTAGAAATGGACGACATTAAAATCACCATTAAGACTACAGAAGAAAGTAAAGAAACAACAACATTTGTACAACATATGCCTGCTACTGGTGCTGTTGCGCCACAGCAAATAGCTCCTGTGCAAGCACAACCAGTTGTAGCTAACCCACCAGTGGGAACAACAAATGAAGCTCCCGCTGCCGGAACAGAAGATGATTCAAAATATATAACGATCAAATCTCCTATCATAGGAACACTTTATAGAAAACCATCACCAGACAAACCTACATTTGTAGAAGTAGGTGATTCTATAAAAGAAGGAGATGTGCTTTGTATTATTGAAGCCATGAAACTTTTTAATGAAATCGAAAGTGAGGTTTCTGGTAAAATAGTAAAAGTATTAGTTGATGACTCTTCTCCTGTAGAATTTGATCAGCCATTATTCTTGGTGGATCCATCATAACCCGATTTTAAAATTCCAAGATACAATTCCCAGAGTTTAATTATTTTGGAATTTGGAATTTGAGATTTTTAAATTTTAAAAGTTATGTTTAAAAAAATTCTAATAGCCAATAGAGGTGAGATTGCCATGCGTGTAATCAGAACCTGTAAAGAAATGGGTATAAAATCTGTAGCTGTATACTCTACAGCAGATGCAGAAAGTTTACATGTGCGTTTTGCTGATGAAGCAGTATGTATAGGGCCAGCCCCAAGTAGTGAATCCTACCTTAAGATGTCTAATATTATTGCTGCTGCAGAGATTACAAATGCAGATGCAATACATCCTGGATATGGGTTTTTATCAGAAAATGCAAAGTTCTCCAAAATATGTGAAGAACATGAAATAAAATTTATCGGAGCCAGTGCTGAGATGATTGATAGAATGGGGGATAAAGCCTCTGCAAAAGCAACGATGAAAGCTGCTGGAGTACCAACCATTCCTGGTAGTGAAGGAATACTTGACTCTTTTGAAGAGACAGAAAAGCTTGCAGATGAGATGGGATATCCTGTAATGCTTAAAGCTACTGCTGGAGGAGGAGGAAAAGGAATGAGAGCTGTATGGGAAAAAGAAAACCTGAAAAAAGCATGGGATAGTGCACGACAAGAAGCTGCCGCCTCATTTGGAAATGATGGTATGTATATGGAGAAACTCATAGAAGAGCCACGACATATCGAAATCCAAATTGTTGGAGATAGCAATGGGAGAGCCTGTCACCTATCAGAAAGAGATTGCTCGGTACAAAGAAGACACCAAAAACTTACAGAAGAAACTCCGTCACCTTTTATGACAGATGAGCTTCGTAAGAAAATGGGAGAAGCTGCAGTAAAAGCATCAGAATTTATTAAGTACGAAGGAGCTGGAACCGTAGAGTTTTTGGTAGATAAGCATCGTAACTTCTACTTTATGGAAATGAATACTCGTATTCAGGTAGAACACCCTATTACAGAACAAGTAGTAGACTATGACCTGATAAGAGAGCAGATTCTAGTAGCGGCAGGAGTGCCGATTTCTGGTAAGAACTATTTTCCGCAACTACATTCTATAGAATGTAGAATTAATGCAGAAGACCCATACAAAGATTTTAGACCTTCACCAGGAAAAATTACCAACTTACACATTCCAGGAGGACATGGTGTACGTGTAGATACACACGTATATAGTGGATATATTATTCCGCCTAACTACGATTCTATGATTGCTAAGTTGATTACCACAGCACAAACACGTGAAGAGGCGATCAATAAAATGAAAAGAGCACTAGACGAATTTGTAGTAGAAGGAATAAAAACTACAGTACCTTTCCATAGACAACTTATGGATCACCCAGACTATGTTGCAGGTAATTATACAACCAAATTCATGGAAGATTTTGAAATGGAAGAAGCTTAGTATATATATATCTTCTGTTTTTTGAAATAAGAAAAAATGCCCCCCTGTTTTCAGGGGGGCATTTTTCACTTAAAAAGGTGTTTTTGTTATACCTTTTTGATGGTAATTTTGTATTCTCTGTTGGAGTACAAAACATATATTAAAAATAAATAAATATGTTGAAGAACTACATTACAAAATTTATAATACTGGCAGTACTCCTATCTCTTACATCTTGTTTTGAGATTATAGAAGAAGTAAATCTCAATAAAGATGGATCAGGAGACTTCGTCCTTACGATAAACCTAAGCCAAAGTAAATCCAAAATCACCTCAATAATGCTATTAGATAGTATAAATGGACATAAAGTACCATCAAGAGAAGGTGTGCAACAAGGAATGATAGAAGTATTGAACTATCTAAAAAAATCCAAAGGAATATATAATGTTACAAAAAAAGAAGATTATGAAAACTATGTTTTTTCAGTGCAATGTTCTTTCAAAAATATTAATAGCATAAATAACTTAACCAAAGAAGTATTAGGTAAACAAAAGGTAAAGATACAATCATACAACACCTATCAATATGATGTTTCAAATAAAAAGTTTACCAAAGAATATACCTATGATTCTCAGCTATTAAAACAATATAATAACCTATCTATAGATAATAAAAAGATATTTGAAAATGCTTCTTATACAGGTATCTATAGATTTAATGAGCAAATCCAATCTGTTTCAAATACAAAAGCCAAAGTCTCTAAATCAAAAAAGGCAGCAATGCTTAGAGTCAATGCAATAGATTTAATAAGCGGACACACAAAACTTAATGCCAAAATTCAATTAGCAAAATAATTACTTCACAATGAATAAATACTACTTACTAGCCATTGCATTACTCGGTGTAATGTACATAAATGCTCAAGACCTCGTATATAAAATACCCAAAGAAGCAAATGCTGTAGCTTCGTTAAAAGGAGAAAACCTCATTGAGCTTTTTCCGATACAAGAATTTGATAAAACCAAAGTAGGAAAAGAAATACTACGAGAAGCTACAAGAAATAGAGATGGGCAACAAAGTGTTGCAGATTTAGGGTTGGATATCTCTTCTACTGGTTATTATTTTTATCAGATAACTGATAGTATAAAATATCATTGCATGCTAATGCCAATAAATGATGTTCAGAAATTTGAGAAATTAATAAGAAAAGGAAAAATAGAAGAAGAAGAAGGATTCAAAATTAATTATAGAGAATATTCAAAAGAATCAGTAATAGCTTGGAATGATAAGATGGTACTTTCTGTAACTGGAGAAATAATTGAATCGTATTTTACTGATAATAAAGTAAGAGAACTATATGATTTACCAGAAATAAAAGAAGGAGAAAACGGAGACGAGGAGTTAGGTAAATATTTACGCGATGATATTTTTGAAAAATGGGCTCAAAAAGAAGAAATAACTTTTCATTATGTAAAAAACAAAGTAGATCAGATTCTCAATACACCCATAACAAATAAACAATCAATACTGGCTAATCGAGAATATGTAAAAACAATAGATAAAAAAGCAGAAGCTTCAATTTGGGTTTCTGACTTTATGAAAATATATTCTGATGTAATGAAAGGTAAAATGAGTAGATATTACTCAAGCTTTTTGTATGCTGGTATGGATCAAGCAAAATATGAACGTCAACAATTTTCTGGACATGTGTATGCAGAAAAAGATGAGTTAAAAATGAAAGCCACCTATCATTTGGATAAAAAGATGGCTTCCAGAATGAAAAAAGTATATGGAAACTCGCTAAACAAAAAGTTTTTGAAGTATATCAATGAAGATGAAATACTAGGATACGCATCTTATGTTATAGATACAAAGGGATTTTTGACAGAGTATCCCAAGATGATGAAAAATAACCTTGGAGGACTTTTTGAGACAGAAGCTGATATCATAACAGAATTATTATCTATTGTATTAGACGAAAAAGCAATAAGCAAGGTAATAAAAGGTGATGCATTATTTGTAATGTATGATCTTTCTGATAAAGAAGTTACCTATAAAACCTATAAATATGATGATGATTTTAAACAGAAAGAGGTAGAAAAAACAAGAACAGAAACCATTCCTGATTTCTTATTGCTATTGTCTTCTAGTGATACAGATATACTCAAAAAATTACTTAAGCTAGGAGAAGAGAAAGGGGTGTCATCATATAAAGATGGAGTATATACTTTAAAACATAGAGAATTACCAACAGAATTATATGTTTCTATAGATCAAGGAGTAATAGCTGTTGGAACGACCTTAGAGAGAATAAAAGGATTAGATACTTCAACAAAAAATGTATCTCAAAAACATCGAAAAATTTTAAGAAAGAATAGTGGTAGTATCTATATAAATACCAAAGAAGTACTTGAAATAGCAAAGAAATTTGAAAGAAGTAAAAGAAAGAAGAGAACGCTTGATTATATAATAAATGATATAGAAGATATTCAGTTGACAAATGGTAAAGTGAGAAATAATAAAATGACTGCAGAACTCAAGATGAAACTACCAGAAGGACACAAGAACGGGCTAAAATATTTAATGACTCTTATAGAAAATCTGGATAAGTAAGAGTAAGATGAAAAAATATAAAAAAATCATGATGATAACACTACTAATTGTATTAGTAGTGTTTGTCTTTTTATATAAAGGATGGCAAAGAAAAGCATATGAGGAGGTAGTACATGCAGATGCTACAACTATTGTAAAGGTAGATCTCAATGAATTGATCAAAACATTAGCATGGGATTTTATGGGTAATTGGAGCCATTACTCATCAAAAGATCAGGATTCAATACAAAGTAAAGAAAAAGTAAATAGGGGAATTAACCTACCAGCAAGTGTACTTATGTATACCGTTCCACAAGTATCAAATACAATATTCTGTACATTAAAAATTTCAGATTCAATACAAGCAGTATCTTATGTAAGTGAAAAATTAGGACTTTCTAAAGAAATAGAAAGAAAGAGATTTTATCAAAAATCGAATAAAAGAGAAACGATCTCTTTAGCTCAATTAGACAATACGTTGGTTCTTGCTTTTTCGTATAAAAAAGAAGAAATATCAAAGGTATTTGAAGACATTTTACTTCACAAAAAATATATGGCAACAACCCATGATATGTTACAGAAATTAAAAGAAGAACATCATCATGTAAGTATAACTGGAGAAAATGGAATGATGTTACATTTAGATAGCAAAGACGGAGTAATTGATTTTTTTGGGAAATTAGAAAATTCGTCATTTATTGATTTTAAAGAATCACAAGAAGTACCTTCTTTTTCTAATAAAACAAGCATCCAAATGTATATCGCAGGAGAGGTTAAGGATACATCATTTTTGAAGAATCATTTAGGAAATGAAGTAAAAATAGGATCGACTACCCTTGTAACAGATTCTCTTTTTAGAAACTATAATAACCTTATAACGTTTCAGATAAAAGGCAGTACCTCTCAAAAAGATAGTGTAATAACGTATGAATATAATGATGATTTTGAAAAAATACCAGTAGTATCCGTAGAAGAAAAAACAATTCCAAACATACTCCTTTCTTTAAAAGTAGATAGTACAGATATCACAGAAGCTTATTTGAAGCGTAGTAAAGTAATTGATACAGCCCAATTAATAAAAGGAATGCCATTATACCAATTCTATGCAACACAAAAAGCAGATGAATTTATAATGAGTACCTCAAAAGAACTCCCTCTACCATTTCAAGAAACAGTTGTTTCTACAGATTTTTTGAGCATGCAAGTTCAAATAGAGCAATTAATCGCAGAAAATCATTTTCCTGTTATTCATTCCTATATCTCCTCTATGAATATCATAGATATAAAAGCAAAAAAAGGAGATGCTCAGACAATACATGTAGAAGGAATGATTACTTTTAAAGAAAAAAAGATAAATGCAATCACACAGATGCTCAAATAAATGTCTTTAAGTTATTGGGAATATAAAACTTGGTTATCTACTGTTGATTTTACAATTGTAGGTAGTGGTATTGTAGGGCTTAGCTGTGCATTGCGGTTGCGAGAAAAATTTCCAAATGCTAGAATTCTTGTGTTGGAACGTGGTATATTGCCCAATGGCGCGAGTACCAAAAATGCAGGATTTGCATGTTTTGGAAGCCTCTCAGAAATTTTAGAAGACCTGAATTCGCATGATCCAGAAGAAGTTCTACAGTTGATAGAAAAGAGATACACAGGACTACAGTTACTAAGGAAACACCTAGGAGATCAAAAAATTGATTACCTACAATATGGAGGGTATGAACTTTTTACGAGAGATGATAGGAGGTTGTATGAAGAGTGTCTTTCAAAAATAGAAAAGATCAATAGGTTGTTGAAACCCGTTTTTAAGAACAGCGTTTTTAGTACTTGTGACAACAAATTTAATTTCAATAACCTTCAGTCACAGTATATTTTTAATCAATTTGAAGGTCAGATTGATACAGGAAAAATGATGAATGCCTTGTTGGAGAAAGTACAAAATGCTGGTATCAAAATTTTGAATAACTGTATGGTACAAGAATTTGATGCGGATACAGCAACAGTCAAAATAAAAACAGACAATTTTACGTTTTCTACAAACAATATGTTGATAGCTACCAATGGGTTTGCTTCGCAATTAGGTATTCAGGGAGTAAAACCCGCTCGTGCTCAAGTACTGATTACACAACCAATAGATAATTTACAGATCAAAGGAACATTTCATCTAGATAAAGGATATTACTATTTCAGGAATATCGATAATAGAATTCTATTAGGAGGAGGTAGAAATTTAGATTTTAAAACCGAAGAAACAACAGAATTAGGGCAGACTGAATTGGTACAACATAAACTAGAAGAAATATTACAAAACATAATCTTACCCAATACCGATGTTAAAATTGAACATCGATGGAGTGGAATTATGGGAGTGGGAACTCAAAAAAAATCTATAGTAAAACAAATCTCACCACGCGTATTTTGTGGCGTAAGACAAGGAGGTATGGGAGTTGCAATAGGAGCTTTAGTAGGAAAAGAACTAGCAGACCTTTTATAAAAACAGATGAAGAAATGGTTTCGTTTTCTAGTTAAAAGCTGTGTACTATTTATTGCTATAAGCTTACTATGGGTATTAGCATATAAATGGATCGACGTTTCTGTCACCCCTCTTATGATGATTCGTAAGGCACAGGACAAAAATAATCATACCATTAGGCATCAATGGGTATCATTATCTAAAATTTCTCAAACATTGCAATTGGCTGTAATATGTAGTGAGGATCAAGGATTTGTAACTCATAGAGGATTTGATACCAAAGCGATCGAACAAGCAATGGAAGCTCATAAATTAGGCAAACGATTGCGAGGAGCAAGTACCATTTCTCAGCAAACAGCCAAGAATGTCTTTTTATGGCCACAGCGCAGTTGGATAAGAAAAGGATTGGAAACCTATTTTACTTTTTTGATAGAAACTTTTTGGAGTAAAGAACGTATACTCGAAATTTACCTCAACAGTATAGAAATGGGAGATGGTATTTATGGAGCAGAGGCTGCTTCACAATTTTGGTTTTATACATCAGCATCTGCACTTAATAAAGACAAAGCCACAGCTATTGCCGCAATCTTGCCCAATCCTATAAAATTTATGGCAAATCCACCCTCTACATACATTCAAAAAAGAAAAAAATGGATCAGTATACAAATGCGTAATTATGGTACCTTAGTACTCAAAGAATAAGTAAGATGAAAAAAGCTTCTGTTAAGGATAGAAATACAATAATAACCATTTTGCATGCAGCTTTTCTAACAGAAACCTTTCCTAATTCTATAAATTTTGTAGCAAAACAAGATAAAAGAAGATCCAAAAGGATATATTATTTGATGGAATACCAATGTAAAATGGCTTTTAAATTTGGTCAGATATTTCTTAGTGATGGTCAAAAAGGCTGTGTATTATTTTTGAATCCTGAAAAAAAAAGAACAACGCTCAGAACAATTCTCTGGGATATCAAATTAGCTATTTGCTGTATTGGGATTAAAAACATTTATAAGGTATTAAAAAGAGAAAAAATACTAAAGAAGAACCATCCAAGTGTTCCTTTTTTACATTTGTGGATCATGGGAGTTATGCCTGATTATAAAGGTAAAAACATAGGCACTAAGTTGTTGAAAGAAGTATTGAAGTATTATAAAAATGTACACTCCATATATTTAGAAACCACAACAGAAAGTAATAAGCATTTTTATGAAAAACTTGGCTTTAAGGTGTTTAATGAAACTCATGCCTTAGAATACCCTCTTTACTTTCTTATGAAATCTTAATGATAATATAATAAACTCAAAAAATGCCTGCTTAAAAATGAATTCAGAAAAAGTAAAAGAAGCGCTATTAGCACAATGTCGCACCTATGTACATCAAAGATTACAGAGAATTCAAAATACTATTTCTGATATTCAGGAATCTCTGACCTCAGAAACCAAAAGTACTGCAGGAGATAAGCACGAAACGGGGAGAGCAATGTTGCAATTAGAACGTGAAAAAGCAGGAAAACAACTCGCAGAAGCACAAAAAATACAAGAAGTTTTGGCAAAAATTAATATAAGTTCTGCAAACAATATTCGTTTGGGTAGTTTGGTCATTACACCGCAAGCAAAGTATTTTATAAGCATTTCTGCAGGTCAATTAATAGTTGATGATCAATTGTATTTTGCTATTGCCGCAAACTCTCCTATAGGTAAACTTCTCTTAGGGAAAAGGAATGGAGATACATTTTATTTTAATCAGAAAAGCGTAATTATAGAAAAGGTATGTTAGTGATAAAACACTTCATTGTTTTGACTATGAGTATTGTATAATTATGATTTTAGGGCAAGACAAAAAACAATAGTTGTTAAAAAAAACATATATTTGTTACAGTTTTGTTAAAAAAATAATTACTAAACCCTAAATTACAAATGAAAAAATTAAATCTATTTTTTGCAGGAGTACTTCTTGCAAGTGTATGCCTATTCTCTTGTAGTAGCGATGATGATAACAAGGATAACGGCGCTCCTGCTGGCGATAATGTAGCAGAAGAGCGAGAAATTCCTGTTAGTGAGTTAAAAAGTGGGGTGACGATACCTGTTGGTAAACTAGAATCAGGAACTCCTCCTACCCCTACAGGGACTATGAATTTTAGTATCAATACAACGCAACAAGAAGCATATTTAACCAAGGGATTTAATATCTCTTTTTCTTCAACAGATCAGGTAGCTGGTGCCTACATTCAATTCAAAGATGTAAATGGTACTCCTATTGAGGGTTATTATGATGTTCAAGAATTTATTACTTCTGGAGGAGGAAAATCTGCAGCAATTAAAGGAAGAAAAAATGCAGTGATAACTTCAAAAATGAATGAAGGAAACCTTGAGATTGATGTAGATTTTGCGGCAACTGTAGCGCCAGGAAGGTTTTGCTATGATATTTGTATTTATGATGAACAAGGAAATATCAGTCAAATAGAAGAAGTATGTGTAGAAGTAGAAGCATGGGGAGGTAACGATGCAATTGCAGGAGAGTGGATTTTTGATAGAGAAGAACCTAATGATATTGAAAATGAAATAGGAGCTACTATTGAATGTGAAAATGGAGAAACTCTTACAGACGTTCCTTACAATCAAGAAGAAAAAGACGTATGGATTTTTGTGCTTAATGCAGATGGTACATACTATGAATCATATGATGAAAAAGGAAAAAGTCTTGATAATACAGCATCTGCCACAAATTGTAGTGCTGTATATACCAATGAATATGAGTACAAAGAGAAATACTCTGGTAACTGGGCGTATAATGAAGAAAATGAAACAATATCTATAGTAGACTTCAAACATGAAAATCTTACTACTAATACAGTAGATAATTATGAAGAAGGAGAAGTGTATTTTGAAGGAGATAAAGTAGAAGTTATAAACGGAGAGCTTGTAATAACAACGATCTACAATGAAGGAGGAGTTGATGTAACTGAAAAAATTATTTTCAAAAGAAAATAATTAAGGTATACAAAACAATAAATGGTACGGTTCTGGTAATTTTTCAGAACCGTATTTTTTTGTGAAATATTTTTTTCTACATCAATTTTGCTGAGAAATGGTATACAAAAATGATTTTGAGTAAATTGCTACCTCATAAATCATCCATACCATGCAGAAATTTTATATACTAGCCTTAGTAGGGGTATTACTTTTTTCGTGTAAACCTTATCAAAACACAAAAATCAGAAAAAATCAGATTACCTATGAGGACTTTAGGTCTGATCAAAGATTATATCCTACCGATGATGGTTTAATAAAATATATTGACAAAGGAAAAGGCCCTGCAATAGTATTACTACATGGAGTTCCCACCTCTGGATGGTTGTATCGCAAGATGATAAAGCCTTTGGTTGCAAATGGATATCGTGTAATTGTACCCGATATGTTAGGATATGGCTCTAGTGACTCCCCAGAAGGTTTTGAGGTTTATAATGCAGAGAATCATGCCAAGCGCCTATTAGAATTAATGCAAGCATTAGGCATAGAAAAATGGACACACGTGATGCACGATGCAGGAGGATTATGGACCTGGGAACTTATGAAACAAGCACCTGATAAGATAGAAAGCCTAATAGTACTTAATACCATCATTTATGAAGATGGATTTTATCCCCCTGTACGTATGAAACCAGGAGGACTTGCCAAAACAGCAATGTGGGGATATAGAAACGGGGTAACAACAAATACGCTGCTTAAAAACTTATTCAATCAAGGACTCAAAAAGAATACGCTCAATGCGCTTGATATAGAAGGGTATAAGACTCCGTTATTAGAAGGTAAAACAAATGCCATGTACTATTTCTTTAGTCAAACATGTAATGTGCTACCTGATTATTCTGATGTTTTTGAAAATGTAGATATTCCTGTGGCTGTAATATGGGGAATACATGACACCATGTTACAATGGCCTCCACAGCAGGTGCGAGTTGCAAATGCATTAAAAGTAAATAAAGAAGATATTCATTTTATAGATGAAAAACATTTTTTGCAGGAAACAAAGGCCAAAGAAATTACTTATAAGATTATAGATTTTTTAGTTAAGAGATAGGTTCTTTACCCAATCTTGTAATTCTACTCTGAAAATAGTACCATTGATTAATTCTTGTATCTGCAATAATTCTTCTCTGTTTACCGCCAGATCTATCTTTTCTGAAGGTGTTCGTAGTAATAATGATCTGCAATGTTGTGAGTTTTTACATTGATTACAGCATTGAGAATCATATGTAATTGTACACGAATTAGAGAAATCTTTAAGTTCATTTAAAGTGAGTAAAAAACCAGTGTCTCTGAACACCAATTGTACTTTGGGTGTAGGAATTTGTTTTTCTTGTTTCCAAAAGAAAGAAATACCTAGGTCATTACTGTATATTTTATCTATAGCGTTCATCCTGAATCCATATTTGAATTCAAAAATAACAACTATTTATAATAAATCTAAATAAAAATAATTTATTTTACATCTTTCAATTTTAATTGTAGAGAGACTTCCCCATTCCATTCATTCTCATCAATGGTATATGTAGACTTAAAAAGCTGCTTTTGATGTATTAAATCATATTTTGAACCCAGATTAAAACCAATGGCACCAATAGCGATTCCGTTTTTTTGAGCCTTACATTTTAAATGACTTTTATCGGCTCCTACACATTTTGCATACCCAGTATCTTTTAGCCCTTCTGTCATAAAAACAGGAGCCATATTTCCTGGGCCAAAAGGAGCAAATTGCTTTAAGATGCGATAGAATTTAGGAGTAATCTGATCCAATTCTAACTTAGCATCGATAGTAACCTCAGGAATTAACATCTTTTTATCAATGGTAGAAGACACTACTTCTTCAAATTTTTGTTTAAAAGAAGGGTATTGTTCTTCTGTCAAGGTTAATCCTGCCGCATATTTATGGCCTCCAAACTGCTCTATGTGATCAGCACATGCATCGAGTGCATTATACACATCAAATCCTTTTACAGATCTGGCAGAAGCAGCCAAAACAGTTCCACTTTTTGTAAAAACCAGCGTAGGGCGGTAATAGGTTTCTGTTAATCTAGATGCAACGATACCAATAACCCCTTTATGCCAATTCTCGTTATATACAACAGTGGTATATCTATCCTCTTCACTATGATCTACTATTTGAATAAGCGCTTCTTGAGTAATTTTTTTGTCTGCATCTTTTCTGGTACTATTATAAAGTTCTATTTCGGCAGCAAATTGCAGTGCGGTATCCATATTTTTTTCGGTAAGTAAATTTACCGCATGTAATCCATGTTTCATTCTGCCAGCCGCATTAATTCTAGGAGCAATAATAAATACCAGATCAGTAATCGTTAGCGTTTTTTTATCCACTTTGGATAACATTGCTTTAAAACCCGTTCTTGGATTTGTATTGATAACTTGTATACCATGATATGCTAATACTCGGTTTTCTCCAGTAATAGGCACAATATCTGCTCCGATTGCAGTAGCTACCAAATCCAGATACGGTAATAGGTCATTTATAGTTTGGTGTAATCCACTAGCTAGTGCCTGTATAAGTTTAAATCCAACCCCACACCCACATAGCTCTTTGTATGGATACTTACAGTCTTCTCGTTTTGGGTCTAAAACTGCTACAGCATCAGGGAGCGTATCACCTGGTCTATGGTGATCACAGATAATAAAATCTATATTTTTTGATTTGGCATACGCTACTTTGTCAATAGCTTTGATCCCACAATCCAAAGCAATGATCAAAGAAATATCATTATCATCTGCATAATCGATCCCCATATAAGATACACCATACCCCTCATTATACCGATCAGGAATATAGGTAGCAATTTGTGAAGAAAGTGTTTTTAAGTAAGAAGATAATAATGCTACCGATGTGGTACCATCTACATCATAATCACCATACACCATTATATTTTCTTTATCAGCAATCGCTTTTTGAATTCTATCTACAGCTTTATCCATATCCTGCATCAAAAAAGGATCATGCAAATCATCTAAGCTGGGTCTGAAAAATTTTTTAGCTTGCTCAAATGTTTCTATTCCTCTTTGTATCAGTAGTGAGGCAATTGTAGTGTCTACAGTAAGAGCCTCTGCCAACTGTTGTGTTTTTGCAATATTGGGTATCGGTTGTAGATTCCATCTCATGGGCAAGGCTTGTTCTGTGTGTTAAAAAAAGCAAAGTACAAAAAACATACAGACGGTTTCTGATTTGCTATTAGTTTTGTATTTTGCTGTAGAAAAAAATATACAAATTATTCAAAAATATATTATGGCATTAGTTACACCATTATCTGCTGATCACGATCCAGAAACCAAAGAATTAGCAGAATTCTTTAATGAAACTTTGGGTTTTTGCCCAAATTCTGTATTGACAATGCAAAGAAGGCCTGCTATTTCTAAAGCATTTATAAACTTGAACAAAGCAGTAATGGCAAATGAGGGTAGAGTGACCTCTGCTTTAAAACGTATGATTGCATGGGTAAGTAGTAATGCTACAGGATGCAGATATTGCCAAGCACATGCAATAAGAGCAGCAGAGCGTTATGGTGCAGAGCAGGAGCAATTAGATAATATATGGGAGTATAAAACACATCCAGCTTTTAGTGATGCAGAGCGAGCAGCTCTTGATTTTTCATTAGCAGCCTCTATGGTACCTAATGCAGTTGATGATACAATCAAACAAGAACTATATAAATATTGGGATGAAGGCGAAATTGTAGAAATGCTAGGCGTAATCTCTTTATTTGGATACCTAAATAGATGGAACGATTCTATGGGAACAATGGTAGAAGAAGGAGCAATAGCTTCTGGTGAAAAATACCTTGGTAAACATGGATGGGAAAAAGGAAAACATGTGTAATACCAGTTTTTACTTAAATCCATATAGTTCGGGTTAAGCTAATACTGATATAAAGATAAAAACACCTGTCAGGCTAGTTTCAAAATTTTGTTTTGAGATTTTCTGACAGGTGTTTCTGTATAACTTTAAACCAAAATAATTTTCTCCTTCACTGCTTTTACGATTAATCCAGCGGTATTTTTAACCCCTAATTTATTCATAAGGTTTTTTCTGTGACCTTCAATAGTGCGTACGCTTAGAAAAAGTTGCTCTGCTATTTCTGCAGTAGTAAACTCTTGAGTAATCCCTTCTAGTACCTCTAATTCTCTTGAGGTAAGATGGTAATCCTTATTGATTGTAGGAGGTTTGGTTGTTTTATGTTTTAGACCTTTTAGTAACGCCTTTGATACAAAAGGATTAAAATAAAACCCTTTTTCATAAGTAGATCGTATTGCGGCCTCTAACTCATGCTGATTGGTGTCTTTTAGTAAATATCCGTTAGCACCCACCTCCATCAAATAAGAAATCATTCTCTCTTCTTTGTGCATTGTGAGAATAATGATTTTAAGATCTGGATATAGTTTTTGTAATTTTAGTGTTGTGTCTACACCATTCATGTCTTCCATCTCAAGATCCAAAAGGATAATATCAGGAGTCACATTATTCAACTGTGCCAATAGATCTTTACCACTCACGCTTTCTAATACCAAAGAAATGCCGTCCATTTTTTTTAACAGTGATTTTATTCCTTCGCGAAATAAATTATGATCATCAACCAGTCCTAGCTTTATAGTCTCCATGGTTATTTTGTGATTAATGTTATTTAGTGTTTTTTTTAGTTGCTACAGTAAAGCCATATCATACGGTATATGATCATACCGGGATTACGATTTTGACTTTCATACCTGAATCCTCTTTTATAAAATAGATGTTACCAGAAAGGATTGATAATCTACTTTCTATATTCTTGAGCCCCAGGCCTTTTTTGTGCAAAAGATTTTTCTGTTGTAACCCTTTGCCATTATCTTTGTATACTATAATCAATGAATCTTCTTCATTTTTTAATTTAATTTGTATTGCAGAAGCATCTGCATGCTTGAGAGTATTTGTAATTAACTCCTGAATTATTCGGTATAAGTTTAGTTCTTTTGATTTGACAATTGTCTTTGTCGTATTGTTTTTAACGGTTACTTTGATTTTTCCAGAGTCGTTTATTGTTTGCCTTAAACTCTCTACTGCTTCTATCAATCCTAGTTTTTCTAATACTACAGGCCTTAGATCCTGAGAGATACTACGTACACTATGTATCATGTCATCCAAAAAAGAACTGGTTTTATGTGCTATACTCTCTAATTCGTCAGGAGGTAATTCTGGAGTAATTTGCCCAAAATAAAGCTTGGTAGTTGTGAGCATAGCCCCCACATCATCATGCAGTTCTTTGGCAATTCTACTTCTTTCTTCCTCTTGACTAGCAATAGACGTTTTTAATAACTCCTTTTGATAATCAGATTCTATTTTTTGGTGTTTCTGTTGTTGTGCCAATAACCTACGTTGGTATAGAATAAAAAACATAATTACAGATAATGACAGTAAGAAAATTACTATCATACCAATGATTATAATCTTTAACGCAATCGCTTCTTCAGGTTCACCCATAAAACAAATAGTATAAGAAATAATAAAAAGTTATACCAAACTCTACTGTTGGTTTTTATTAATTATTTTTTTGGTCCCTAGTCTATCGGTGGAGTACAAGTAGGTGGACAAGGACTTGAATACTCATAGATAAAATCTCCTGATTTTAATAAGGATTGTTTTTTGCCTAATTCTGGTAAAAAGACAGTAGTAAATTTACCTTTGGGGTTCACCCCCCATACCAAGTTTACACTCTTTAAGCTATTTTGTAGCATATGTAGTATGACCGTTGCGGGTAGACTAAAATATTGAATACGTTGCTCATCATAAGCAATCGCTTCTTCTAGGGTATTACTTTGCCATTTTTGTTGCCATGCAGAAACAAAATCCACAGCTTCATCTGGTTGTAATATATGAGAAGCAACCGATTTAGAAAGTGCAGAGATCTCAAAACGTTTGTGTTTTTCGGCGAATAATTTAGTTACAACTTCTTGTGTAGAAATGGAATTGGCTACGATTCCTTTGGTGATATCACCATTCGGGTTTGTGCCTGCTACTCGTATTTGTAGTTGCTTGTTTTCTATTTCCAAAATAAAACGAACGGTTGATACATTTGGTAGTTTTAGCGCTTCTTCTAGCGCTTCTCTAGGGATATTAAATCCATTTTCTGGAGTACCAAAGGCTTTTTTAGGAGTTGCCGTTTTCCAATTAAGAGTGTGTTGTTTTTGTTCTGGTTCGTCTGGGGACTCTTCTTGCTGGCAAGCAAAAAAGATTACAGACAGAATTATAAAATATGTGTGAAATATTTTCATGGTTTTAGGTTTTAAAAGTTTATATAAATATAGTTCAAAAAAGAGAAAAAATACCTGTTATGATAGATTCATATAAAATATAATTTAACAATAATTATAATAAAAAACAATTGATTTACAGGTATTTATGGTTAAAAAAGAACACTTACCCCTAAACCCTTCCCTTTATAGGAAGGGCTTTTTTTAGCTTCTTCTCTTGGGGGAGAGATAGGGTTGAGACAAGTGTTATGTTTATGAGTAATAGAAATTAAAATTGTTTATCGGGTTTTACAGCTATGGCAACGGTATAAAAGATCATTAATACAATATTGACAACAGCATGTAAGCCCCAAACTAAATAACTAGCTTCTGTAGACCCTTTGAACATGCTATTATTAATATAAAATAAGATTAAACTACTAGAAAAATAGATTAGAAATCCAGAATTGATCCAAAACATAGGATTGTTTTCTAGAGGGCTGTATTTTGCCTCTTTAAGCAGTACATAAAAATAACTTAAAGAAAAAAAGACAACTAATACTCCTAAAACTGTGGTCGCATTAGAATTAAATGTATATAGATTCTGTAAGAACACAGTATTAATAATAGCAAATATGATAAAGCCAATACCTATAATGATAAAGAAAGATTTTGAATATATATATGATAATACTTCTCTGTAAATATTAATAATCAATAAAAACTGAATAACTGTAAAAAAATGATATACTGGTAAATTATTTATTTTTTTTCGCCAAAGAATATTAGAGATACTTTCTACAATAAAAACTAATATTAATAAGTGCAGAAGTCTTATCTGGATAGTATTTAACGATTTAAATTTGGTTATTGATAGTAGTAAAGGAATGATTACTATAAAAGATGAAAGATTACCTAAAATTTTAAAAAAATCTATACTCATTATTATTTGATTATGACTGTATTGGGGGAGGGCATGTTGGAGGACAAGGTGTGGAATACTCAATAAAAACCTCATTGCCGTCAGATTCTAGTATACCCATTCTGTATAAATTATTTTCTATAGGTAATTTTGGAGTAAGCCCTATTACGGGTGTAAAAGAGATCATGTCTTTGTATTGAAACTTATTCATATCCAATCCAGGATAGAGTTTTAGTTCTTTTACGTTACCAGGTAAATATGGGTTGATCAAATCTGGTGTTACACTATAGAATAATACTCTCTCCATAGGTTTTTCTGCTGTTTTTACAGTAAATAAATCATCTATGAGACTCATTTCTACTTTTTGCCAATTTTCAGAAATCATATCTTTAAAAATTGCGGGAACGATTTCAGACCCTAATTGTGCAGTCTCATCTTTTTGTACTCCTTTTTTTGGCTTTTGATGAGCTACAAGTTCAAAATAATATTTCTTGTCAGAAGTATCAACAACCTCAAAAATGGGAAAAAATGTAAAACTTTCTTTATGCCCTTCTTTTAATGCCATATAGATTTTAAAAGTTTTGATTTGTTCTATGGCATTAAAACGAGTTATATCCTTTTCGTTTACAGCAAAATAGTACACTCGCTCATATTGTCCTATAGACTTATCGAGCTTATGAAAATGATGTGTTAACTCTAATACATCTGCCCTCTTCCAGAGGTTGGTATACTTGATAAAAGTTTCTTCTGTGATTTGGATGTTTTCTTTTGTGATTGTGTGTTCCATCGGGTACTATATTTATTAGTTAATAATTAATATTAAAGTTAGTCAAAAAAAGACTGCCTTTATTGCCTTAGAAATAGTTTACCAGTGAATACCATATAAAAACACGTATTTACCACGTATTTTTAATGTTGCTATAAGAGCATGAAATTTGGTATCTTAATAGGATAATAGAAAATGCATTCTGAAAAAAAATAAAAACAGGATGAATTACTTTTAAAACCAAACAACATGAAACTAATAGAAGAGCTAGAGGAGATATCTCCTCATGGTCTGGCAAAGGATATATTAAATGATATAAGTTACCGTGTAGGTATCGATTTGTATGCATTGATAACTGCAGAAACATCTCCTAATTTTAATAAACTGCAAGAATTCAAGAGGCATATTGTCAAAGATGCTCTTATTGAATTCCGCACGAATAAGTTAAATTTTTTGGATGCAGATTTTGGACCAGATAAAAGGAATGATATCTCTTTGATAGAGACTCTTGTTACCGCCAAAACAGAACCGAATTGGATGTTTAATCCCAGAGATTTACCTAGTATAAAAAACTACCAAGGAAAAGAAGTGACTAGGTATCTTATGAGGTTGACCAGATGTTTTGAGCAAATGACTCAAAGCATTTCTATAGATGTGTTTGCAGATAAATTATTGTCAGGAGGGTTGGTTGCATTGGGAGCAAAGGCAGGACATTTTACGTGGCAAGAGTGGAAAAACGGATATTCTGTGAAGCATGCTATGGTTACTAGTATTAGAAGAGTAGGAATGAGTGTGATTATAGCTATTGCGGCGATAGCATTGGCTACATTAGTAGTCTGGTTAGTTTTTATACATCGAAAGAATATTTTGCAGATCGTTATTAATGAAAGCAATAAAGATTTGATGCTCAAGAATTATAACAAGGAACGAGAAGAAATTTTTATAAATTCTGAAACGATAAAAAATCTTATAAAGGGTCAGGAAGCTGTAGGTGCTACAAGATTACAAATTAAAGGAGGATATGCAGGAGGAGCTTCATCAAATTCATTTTACTACGGAGGAGTTTGCTCTGTAGACAAAAAAAGTAATGATTATGAAACAGAAGGAATATGTATACTCACTCCAGAATTAGTGTGAAAAGACATAATAAACTTTATAGAAAATCAAACATTTTTGTATAGAACTTAGATTTATAAAATGGGATTATTTTTTTAGATAGTATCGGTAGCTTTTATAGAGGAGATAGATTGTGATCAATAAAATAAGTATAGCCCACATCCAATACGTGCCAGGAAGATGAGTTGCCATCACTTGAGTGTCAGAATAATGGATTTTTCCGTCTCGTTCAAATTGTTTGGTGAATAAGTAGCCTATTTGCAAATAGGTACTTAATACACATTGAGTTCCTAAAAACAGTAACGTAAATGTTTCAAGCCCTCGGTTTTTTATAATAGCAATAAAAAGTAGGATTACAGCAAATATACTTAGAAGAACTAATGCTAATAATGAATCGATCCATAAGCATAGAGATAGAACGATGATGATGATCAGTGACCATAATGCTATTTTGGAACTCATCTTGTTTTTGGCAGAGATAATAAGTATAGCTCCAGAAATTACGGGGCCCAATAATCCTCCAGCAGCAGTAACACTTCTGGCAATTTGATACGGTAAGTAACTGGATGAAATATCAGAGTATGCGACACCTCCTCCGTTTTCAAATATTTCAAGCGATATAAAATTCCCTCCTATTAATAATGCGGTTAATCCATGACCCATTTCATGAAACCAAGTTCCTAATAGTAAGAGAGGATATTGTATACTTCCCAAATAAGGTAATTGCCACACTAAGAAAACGAGTATACTAATGCCAATAATTGTAAATATTGATTTTTGTTGCACTCCTTTTTTAGTTTAAGTCACTTCTTGATAAAAGGTATAATATATTTTGATAGAACGAAATAATGCACTCTAAAATTATAGATAGTTTCTGTTATTTTTTGATCAATGCCTCGTTTTCAAAAGAAATACCTTCCCATCCAGATTTTATAAAGTTACGGATATTTTGATGGTCATTACCTTCTGGGGTTTGCAGAACATCTTTATAATAATTTCCGAAGCAGGATAAGGTTTCTTCTTTGTCAAGCTGATGTAATTTTGCAAAAGAAAAGACCTTACAAGAACCTGAGTTTTCGCCAGCTTTATTTTTTATAGTTCCATTAGTAAATGCTGAAGGTTCAAAATTGTAATGAGTATCTATAATGGCTATTACTTCTTGAAATGAAACAGATTTAGGGTCTTTCTTAAGGGTATCAATAAATGCTACAAGTGTCATTGGTATCTACTTATTAAAAAATTAGATGTTTATTGTACTTTTGGGATTATTGTTTTTTACCTCCAACAATAATCACGATTTCTCCTTTTGGAGCTTTATTTTCAAAATGTTCTATTACTTCTTGTACAGTACCTCTTATGGTTTCTTCATGAAGCTTACTCAGCTCTCTTGATACAGAGATAAGCCTGTGAGAACCAAAATAGGTTGCAAAATCCTTTAAGGTTTTGATTAATTTATGAGGAGATTCATAAAAAATTAGAGTCCTTGGTTCATCAGATAAAAGCTGTAATCTTGTTTGTCTTCCTTTTTTTACAGGTAAAAAACCTTCAAAAACAAATCTATCATTGGGCAAGCCGCTATTTACCAAAGCTGGTACAAAGGCCGTTGCTCCTGGTAGACATTCTACCTCTATTTTATGTGCCACACAAGCTCTGGTAAGTAAAAAACCAGGGTCGCTTATTGCAGGAGTACCTGCATCACTTATCAGCGCAATAGTCTCTCCTACTTGTAATTTTTGAATAATGCGATCTACTGTTTTATGCTCATTATGCATATGATGGCTTTGCATAGGAGTAGTAATCTCATAATGTTTTAATAATTTACCACTGGTTCGGGTGTCCTCGGCTAGGATTAGATCAGCAGCTTCCAGAACTTTTATCGCTCTAAAAGTCATGTCTTCGAGATTACCAATTGGTGTAGGTACCAGATATAATTTTGACATTAAGGCCTTATTTTTTTACCAATTGTATACGATACAATAAGAATTATAATTGCATATGCAGATAATCCTACAGGATGTCCTACATAATAGTGTGCTAAGATAGCTAATACCAAGTCAAAGAAAAAACCAGCATAGGCCCATTCTTTGATCCATTTTATTTTATTGGTAAGAATAGCTATTACCCCCAATACTTTGGCGATAGCTAATGGGATTACAATATAAGTAGGGTAATTAAAGTTCTTAAAAAAACCGTGTACCATTTCAGTATTAAAAAAATACATCTGAGCAGAGTATAACATGATAATACAGATGGCAATAGTCGAGATCCAATATATAATTTTCATCTATTTTGTTTTTTTAGTAGTATGATTTAGAGATTCATCATTATAAATAAATATATTGGATTACAGTCTTTTTTTATTAAGAAACCTTACGAATCTAATCTTCAAATTTGCTTAAAACAATACCCATAAAACGCTCTTCATACTCCTCTTTGCCATCCCAATTATGGTAATCGGGTTTTATCATGGTAGTAATAAACTCTTTTGCTTCATTTTTACTTCTTAGCGTGCTTAATTGAGAAAGCACCCTATTATAATCAGAGGAACTACCTTCAAAAAGATATTTTATAAAAGCCAAGCGATCATTTAAGCCAATATGAATTTCTCTTCTTAATTGATCATTAAGAGATTTTGGTCGATTATCATTTTCTGTATTTTGAATAAAGATATCCTGATTTGTAGGAGTAATATCGTCTTTATCATTTTTTTCATATCCCGATTGAGATAGTATTGACTCTGTAAAAGATGTAGGTTTTTCTACTGTATTTGCAGGTACAAAAAGATCTTCGGTTACTCTGGCATTGATCTCTTCGATAATAATTTCTGGTTTACCATCTTTATTAATAGCACTCTTTTCTATTGGGTCACTATCTATTGGTGGTACATTAGTTTGTCTAGGCTTTTCTTCTTCTTTTATAGGAGCAGGTGGTGCGGGGGTAATGACCTCTTTTACTTTTTGAGGCACCTCTTTTACTTCTTTTGATGTTTCCTGATCAAGTAGTTTTGGTTCATTTGATTCTTCTGTGTCTAGCACGCTTTTAATTTGACCAATGGTAGGTTGAGGTCCAGCAAAATGGGTTTCGGTAAAATTGAGAATAGTTAATTTCTCATAGAGTTGCCTAGTTTCTTCTTGTAATTGGGGTAATGTAGATTTGTTCTTAAGTTTTAGTATTCTGTGTGCAATACTTATAAGTTCCGCTTCCAATTTCTTCTTCATAACTTTCTTATTCGTTTCTAATACTGCTTTTTGTTTTTTAATAAATTTGCCTCATCTTTAGAGTAAGGAGAAGGGATTTCTTTAATTGAAGCTGAAAAATACAAAATGTTTCTTGAAAATACAGTAAATCATAAAGAGCAATTTGGGTGGATAGAAGTAATCTGTGGTTCGATGTTTTCGGGTAAAACCGAAGAATTGATTCGCAGATTAAAACGCGCGCAATTTGCAAAACAAAAAGTTGAGATTTTTAAACCAGCTATCGATATCAGATATGATGATGAGATGGTAGTTTCTCATGATGCCAATGAGATTCGTTCTACTCCAGTTCCTGCAGCCGCCAATATTAGAATTCTTGCAGACACCTGTGATGTGGTTGGTATTGATGAAGCTCAGTTTTTTGATGACGAAATTGTAGCAGTTTGTAATGATTTGGCTAATAAAGGAATTAGAGTAATAGTTGCTGGATTGGATATGGATTTCAAAGGAAACCCTTTTGGTCCTATGCCTGCTCTAATGGCCACGGCAGAATACGTAACCAAAGTGCATGCAGTTTGTACCAGAACAGGAAATCTTGCCCAGTTTAGTTATAGAAAATCACAAAAAGATGATCTGGTAGTATTAGGAGAAACAGAAGAATATGAACCTTTGAGTAGAGGAGCATATTATAAAGCGATGCTCAAAGAAAAAGTAAAAAAAATGGAGGTTAAAGACCCTAAAGAAATATCTAAAAAAGATAAAAAATCTGATGAGTAACGTAAAAGAAACCGTTCTTGAAATCAATTTAGGGCATCTCACACATAATTTTAAGTATCTCAAAAGCAAGGTCAGCCCTAGTACAAAAATGCTAGCAGTAGTAAAAGCTTCTGGATATGGTAGTGATGCATCTGTAATAGCTAAACATTTAGAAAAGATAGGAGCAGATTATTTTGCAGTAGCCTATGTGTCTGAGGGGATTGTATTAAGAGAGTCAGGTGTAAAAAAACCAATTTTGGTATTGCATCCTCAGCCTGTAAACTTTCAAAAATTAATTGAATATCAATTAGAACCCAGTCTGTATAGCATACGAGTAGTCAAAGAATTTATAGAAATAGCGACTCGATTAAATAAAAAAAAATACCCTGTTCATATCAAGTTTAATACAGGATTAAACAGAATCGGATTTAGTGAGAACCAAATAGATGAGTTGGGAGGGTATCTTAATAACACAAAGGCTGTTGAGGTAACGACACTTCTTTCTCACCTCGCGGCAAGTGAAGATAACTCAGAAAAAAAATTTACTACTGAGCAGATCAATGCTTTTAAAAAAATATCAGATAAAATGATTGATATATTGGGGTGCACTCCACTGTTGCATCAATCTAATACATCGGGGATTCTTAATTACCCTGAAGCACATTTTGATATGGTTCGTACTGGAATAGGATTGTATGGGTTTGGTAATGATGCTAAATATGATAAGCAGTTAGTGCCCATCATGTCTTTAAAATCTATAATTTCACAAATTCATGAATTAGAAACAGGAGCATCATTAGGATATAATAGAGCATTTATAGCATCTGAATATACCAAAATAGCTACCATGCCAATTGGTCATGCTGATGGAATCAGTAGACAATATGGTAATAAAAAAGGGTTTGTTACGATAAATAATCAAAGGGCCTATATCCTTGGTAATGTATGTATGGATATGATTATGGTAGACATCACAGATATTGATTGTAAAGAAGGAGATGAGGTCATTGTTTTTGATACAAATTCTAGTGCTGCACAGGTTGCAGAAAATGTAGGAACAATCTCGTATGAATTGCTTACAGCAATCTCTACACGAGTTAAACGTATTGTTATCGATGATAATTGATTTTTATCGAAAAACTAGTAGTAAGAAATAATACTACTTTTATGGTTTATTTAAATTTTTATTAAATTAGTTTATTCTAACTATCTAAATATAAATAATTATGGGGTTTTTTAAAGATTTTAAATCGTTTCTTTTGAAAGGAGACATTGTTTCATTAGCTACTGCGGTAGTAATAGGAGGAGCATTTAATAAAATTGTAGGTTCTGCTGTTGCAGATATCATCATGCCTATTGTAGGGGTAATAACTGGAGGAACAGATTTTACACAAAAATTTATATCTCTTGATGGAGGTGAGTATGCAACTCTTGCCGCTGCTCAAGAGGCTGGTGCAGCCGTTATGACTTATGGTAATCTGATACAGGCAATAATTAACTTTATAATTGTAGGTCTGTTTATTTTTGTAGTACTCAAAGCATATGAAAAAACAAAGAAAAAAGAAGAAGAGGCAGCTCCCGCAGCACCTGCAGGACCAACTCAAGAAGAGTTATTGGCAGAAATACGAGATTTATTGAAAAAATAATAAATTCTCAACTTAGATAACGAATTACTTATAGCTACCGCTATACTACATATCTATGAATCAATAAACCGCTCATAATTGGGCGGTTCTTTTTTACAAATCGTTATATATATAACAATTAAAACAAATTTCTATACTTTTGATATAAGTGCTTGTTGTCTAGGAAATATTTCTCAAATTTGTATAGTGTTAAAAAAAGTTCATGACCTTCGCCATTTGCGAAAGAAAATAAATATAAACTGATGAAAGTAGCTGTAGTAGGTGCTACCGGTCTGGTAGGAACCGTTATGTTAAAAGTATTAGAGGAAAGAAATTTCCCAGTAACAGAATTAATCCCCGTAGCATCAGAGCGATCTATAGGAAAAAAGATCTCATATAAAGGCAAAGAGTTTTCTGTAGTTGGTCTTTCTACTGCCGTAGAAATGCAACCTGATTTAGCTTTATTCTCTGCAGGAGGAAGTACTTCTCTAGAGTGGGCACCAAAATTTGCAGAAGCGGGGATTACTGTAATAGATAATTCATCTGCATGGCGAATGGATGCTACAAAAAAATTAGTAGTTCCAGAAATTAATGCCAAAGACTTAACAGCAGCTGATAAAATTATAGCAAACCCTAATTGTTCTACGATACAATTAGTAATGGCTTTGGGACCATTACATGATAAATATAAAATAAAAAGAGCTGTCGTTTCTACATACCAGTCTATTACAGGTACTGGTGTAAAAGCAGTACAGCAATTAGAAAATGAATATGCTGGCGAAAAAGGAGAAATGGCTTATCCATACCCTATTCATCGTAATGCAATTCCTCATTGTGACGTATTTCAGGAAAACGGATATACCAAAGAAGAAATGAAGCTGGTAAACGAAACCCAAAAAATCCTTGATGATCGCACGGTTGCAGTAACAGCAACTGCTATTCGTATTCCAGTAGTAGGAGGACATAGTGAGAGTGTAAATTTAGAATTTGACCAAGAGTTTAATGAAAATGAGGTGAGACAACTTCTCAATGATACATCAGGAGTTACTGTACAGGATAATCCAGATACCAATACATATCCTATGCCTATCTATGCAGAAGGCAAAAATGATGTTTTTGTAGGTAGAATTCGTAGAGATCATTCTAGAGAAAATGCACTTAATATGTGGATTGTTTCTGATAACCTGCGTAAAGGAGCAGCTACCAATGCTGTACAAATAGGTGAATATCTAGTAGAAAATAAATTAATAGGGTAATACCTATTTATACACGATATTATACATCCTTGCTATTAATTTGATAGCAAGGATTTTTTATATAAAAAAGATCTTTACAAACTGATATTATGTAAGGATTTGAATAATTGTGCCTCTAATACAGGAGTTTAATGTCTAAAAAAAGTGAAAAATGAATAAATTGATTTTAGTCTTACGTATTATATTGGGAGCCATATTAGTCATTTTTGGAAGCAATAAGTTTATAGGGTTTATTCCTCCTTTTGAATTTGTAAACTCAGATGCAGGTGTTTTTTTTGGAGCATTGGCAGGGAGTTATGTTTTAAAAACAGTAGGAATTATCGAGGTAATTGTAGGGCTTTTGCTACTTGTGAATAAAGCGATTCCTTTTGCATTGGTAGTATTAGCGCCTATATCTATAAATATTATTTTGTTTCATGTTACGCTAGATCCCATAAATATTGGCCCAGGAGCATTTGTTTTCTTTGTAAACGCATTGTTGATTATTAAACATTGGAATACTTATAAACCGCTTTTCTAAAATCATTTTTTTTTGTTTCTTACAAAAGATTCTGACTGCTCGATGTATATCTTCAACATAATGCTATACCCCAAAGCAATAAGTAAGAAATCCTACCCTTTCTGTATGGGATAATTCATTGAGCAGTCTTTTTTATATTTTCTTTAGCATTTATAGCAACTTCTTTTGATAGATTTGTGCATTATACTAATGTATTATATCATGAAAAAAGCACTTTTTCTAGTATCCATCACTGTATTAATGATGGCATGCAAGAACCAAACTAAGGAAGAACCGAATAAAACTACTACGACATTGAATTATCCTGAAACCAAAACAGTGGATACAGTAAATACGTATTTTGGCACTGAAATAAAAGATCCATACCGTTGGCTAGAAGATGACAGAAGTGAGGAAACTGGAAATTGGGTAGCAGCACAAAACAAAACTACATTTGGTTACCTAGAAAAAATTCCATTCAGAAAAGAACTAAAAGATCGTTTGTCTAACCTCTGGAATTATGAAAAAGTAGGAGCTCCATTCAAAGAAGGAGGTTACACCTATTTTTCTA
The DNA here is from genome assembly GCF_002924285.1 of Aquimarina sp. I32.4. Taxonomy (NCBI): domain Bacteria; kingdom Pseudomonadati; phylum Bacteroidota; class Flavobacteriia; order Flavobacteriales; family Flavobacteriaceae; genus Aquimarina; species Aquimarina sp. I32.4. Next base: position 45,604 of record NZ_PGUB01000015.1, read on the forward strand.
AAAATAATGGATTGCAAGATCAAAATGTTCTCTACCGTTATAAAAACGAAGGAGATGAGCCAGAGATATTTCTAGACCCAAATACATTTAGCAAAGATGGTACAACCTCATTAGGAGGAATCAATTTTTCTAAAAACGGTAAATTGGTAGCCTATGCTATTTCTGAAGGAGGGAGTGATTGGCGCAAGATAATTATCAAGAATGCAGAAACCAAAGAAATTATAGAAGACACAATTATCGATGTTAAGTTTTCTGGAATTTCTTGGAAAGGAAACGAAGGGTTTTATTATTCTAGTTATGATAAACCAAAAGGAAGTGAGCTATCTGCCAAAACAGATCAGCATAAAGTGTATTATCACAAGCTGGGAACCTCTCAAAAAGAGGATGCTTTGATTTATGGAGGAACAGAAGAAGAAAAACACCGATATGTAAGTGCCAGTGTTACAGAAGATGATACGTATCTTATTATATCTGCAAGTATTTCTACATCAGGAAATAAATTGTTTATAAAAGACCTTACAAAACCAGATAGTGAATTAGTTACTATTATGGAGAATACAGATAATGACACCTATGTTATAGAAAATGTAGGAACTACATTGTATCTGGTTACCAATTTAGATGCTCCTAATAAAAGAATTATTACCGTAGATGCATCTAATCCAACACCAGAAAATTGGAAAGATTTTATTCCTGAAACAAAAAATGTGCTTAGCCCTAATACAGGAGGAGGATATTTTTTTGCTGGGTATATGGTTGATGCTGTATCCAAGGTACTACAATATGATTATGACGGAAAATTAATTCGAGAAGTAGAATTACCTGGTGTAGGAAGTGCTAATGGGTTTGGTGCAAAAAAAGAAGAAAAAGTACTATATTTTTCTTTTACCAATTACAAAACACCAAATAGTATCTATAAATATACTATTGCAGATGGAACTTCTGAATTGTACCGTAAGCCTGCAATAGATTTTAATCCTGACAACTACGAAAGCAAGCAAGTTTTTTATACTTCAAAAGATGGTACCAAAGTACCTATGATTATTACTCATAAAAAAGGAATCGAGCTTACGGGTAAGAATCCAACTATTTTATATGGTTACGGAGGATTTAATATAAGTCTTACCCCTGCATTTAATATTGCAAATGTTGTATGGATGGAGCAAGGAGGAGTCTATGCAGTACCAAACCTGAGAGGTGGTGGTGAATATGGTAAAAAGTGGCATGATGCAGGTACAAAAATGCAAAAACAAAATGTATTTGATGATTTTATAGCAGCAGCAGAATACCTAATAGAAAATAAATATACATCTAGTGATTACTTAGCGGTTCGCGGAGGTTCTAATGGAGGATTATTGGTAGGTGCTACCATGACGCAAAGACCAGACCTTGTGAGAGTAGCATTGCCTGCGGTGGGAGTGCTAGATATGTTGCGTTACCACACGTTTACTTCAGGAGAAGGATGGGCGTATGATTATGGTACCTCGGCAGATAGTAAAGAGATGTTTGAGTACCTAAAAGGATATTCTCCTGTACATAATGTAAAAGAAGGAGTACAATATCCTGCAACTATGGTTACTACAGGAGATCATGATGATCGTGTAGTACCAGCACACTCGTTTAAATTTGCAGCAGAGTTACAGGCAAAACAATCAGGTGATAATCCTACTTTGATCAGAATAGAAACGAATGCTGGTCATGGTGCAGGAACGCCAGTGAGTAAAATTATCGAACAATATGCAGATATGTTTGGATTTGTACTCTATAATATGGGGTATGAAGTGTTGCCAGAAAAAACTACAAAAGAAATAAAAAGCTAAACCCTTGGTTTATAAAATAAAAAAGTCCGTTTTCTGAAAAGGAAGCGGATTTTTTTGTTAAAGTTCAATATATTTGAGTAATGCTAAAAATAGATAACATATCCTTTGCTTATGATACGCTTCCTGTTTTAAAAAACATTAGTTTTACTATTGAAAAAGGGCAGCATATTGCTCTTATAGGAGCTAGTGGATGCGGGAAAAGCACACTATTAAAAGTTATTTATGGTCTTTTGGATTTAGACCAAGGAGAACTCTCATGGAATGGAAATAAAATACTGGGTCCACTTTTTAATCTTGTGCCAGGAGAAGAAAATATGAAATACCTATCACAAGGTTTTGAGCTACAATCCTATCGTAGTGTTGCAGAAAATATAGGGCAGTATCTTTCTAATTTTGAACCCGAATTAAAACAAGGTAGAGTCAATGAGTTACTAGAAATAGTAGAAATGGCAAGTTTTGCAGACACAAAAGTAGAAAACTTGAGTGGTGGTCAAAAACAAAGAGTAGCCCTAGCAAAAGCATTGGCAAAAAGACCAGAATTATTATTGCTTGATGAGCCATTTGGTAATATTGATAACTTTAGGCGTAGTTCTTTGCGAAGAAACCTCTTTAGGTATCTGAAACGAAATAAGATCACTAGTATTACGGCTACACATGACAAAACCGATATCCTTTCTTTTGCAGATCAAACAATAGTAATTCGTCAAGGAGAGGTTCTTACAAAAGAGAATACGATTACCTTATATAAAAACCCTCCAGATTATTATATAGCTTCTCTCTTTGGAGAAGTTAATAAAATCAAATTATCTTCGATTTCTGCCCTAGATGATACAGGTGATATTCTGGTATATCCTCATGAGATAAAAGTGCATCCCGATGCTAAAAATAAGGCAAGGGTAAAAAAGGCATACTTCAATGGGAATTATTACCTAATTGAAGCTGTACTTGATAATTCATTAATTTTCTTTAATCACCATAGTAAATTGATGGCTCGAGAAATGATAGGGGTTACAGTTGCAGATGAAATTATCGAGAAACGAAAACGAATTTAAGGGGTGTATTTTTCTAATTTTAGTTCATTACCATCATATACTGCATACGTATAATGTACAATCCAGTCCCCAAGGTTGGTGTATTGTGATTGTTCATTTAATTGTATTTCCATAGGGAGATGTCTATGACCAAACACAAAATAATCTCTATGTTTATTCTCTAATTTTCTCTTACAGTATTGTACTAGCCATTCATTATCTTCTCCTAAAAAAGTTACATCTTCATCACCAGATATCAGCTTGTTTTTTACAGATAGATATTGTGCTAATCGCACACCCAAATCTGGATGTAACCATCTAAAAAACCATTTAGCGATGGGGTTGGTAAACACTTTTTTCATTCGTTTGTACCCCTTGTCTCCAGGACCTAGACCGTCACCATGGCCAATAAAAAAAGTAGTGTCATTAAAAGTAAATTCTTGAGGTTTGTGATATACAGGTATATTCAGTTCTTCTTCAAAATAGCCATTCATCCAAAGATCATGATTACCCACAAAGTAATACACAGATATTCCAGCGTCCGTAATTTCTGCTAATTTACCTAGTGTCCTAGTAAATCCTTTAGGAACTACCGTTTTATACTCAAACCAAAAGTCAAATAAATCTCCTAGTAAAAAGATAGCTGCGGCGTCATTTTTTACTTCATCTAGCCATTGTACAAATTTTTGCTCTCTAGGAGAACTCTGTTCAAATGTTGGAGCTCCTAAGTGATTATCACTGGCAAAATATATTTTTTTCCCTTTAGGAAGGTTCATAAGTATAATTTATAGTAAAGATAAAAAAGAACAAGACCTTGTAGGTTTACATATTATCAGAGGCATACCATTCTGCATAAGATGTTTCTGTCTCTTTCAGTTTCAAAGCATGTAACTTGATATTCTCAGGTAATTTGGCTTTAATTTTCTTTGCAAAATCAATAATCATATTCTCACTGGTAGGTTGATAATCTACCAATATAACATTATGTCCTCTGTCTTGTAGTACTTTTGCCAATTCAAGATGAGGTGTGTTTTTATTAAAAACAGTGGCATGGTCAAAAACATCTTCGATATCTTCTTTTACGATTTTTTTGAGATCGCCAAAATCGATTACCATTCCTAGTTTTACATGAGAGGTATCTGTAATGGGGGTTCCTATTACAGTTACACTTAGTTTATAACTATGTCCATGTACATTTTTACATTTACCATCATATCCATATAAGGCATGACCAGTTTCAAAAGAAAATTGTTTTGTGATACGAACTTTACTCATCGCTTACTTTGTAATTTTTGGCAAAGTTACGGAAGATTACCTTCTCTTTCTCTTATTTATAAAGTAAACAACAATCAAAATAATTCCTAATATCAAGAATAATCCATTGCCACTTAAAAAGCTGAGTATTTCCATAGTTTTTTATATAAAATAAGAGTATTAATATTAAGTCGGTATTAGTATGTAATGATACCAAATAAATTTTGAATTTGATAATATACTTGGTATTAGAGCAATAATAAAGCGGGTTTTACCCGCTTTATTATTTTTATAAGGTTTAGGTGAGATACAGTTCGTAAAAAAAGAAAATCACAATAAATAAATCTTAGCATGCAGTTTTGCACGCATTATAACTTGCCAGACAATTAGAGCCTCCAGTTGTTAAACAAGTGATATAATCTCGTCTGCAATCAAGAAAACAATTTCTAGAAGCTCCTCCATTAATACTTGATTGTTCTGCTTTTTTTAAAGGCTGAACATTACTTAAATTTAAAAGGTTTTTTAACATGATTATAGGTTTTAAATTGCAAGGATGTAATGTAGGAAAAATAATACGGCAATTAATGAGGTTTCCCGTAGCTCTCTTATTTTTTGAATTTCTCTAATCCATTTTTAGTAAACTCAGAAAGAGCAAGTTCTCCAGATATAATTGCTCTCTCAATAAGAAGTTCTTGCCAATGTTCTGTTCCTTGCCAGCTTACTTTTTTCATTTGCTGAGTTGCTTTTGGGTTGTAACTAGCTATTTTTTCGGCAAATAATTGTATTTCTTTATCTAATTCTGATAAGGTTTCAAAAACACGAGCATACAACCCTTTTTCTTTGGCCCAATATGCATTCTTCCATTGAGAGGCATCCCATGTTAATGTTTCAAAAGCAGCACGACCTATTTTTCGCGAAACAACAGGCTCGATAACAAAAGGGCCTATGCCAATACTAAGTTCACTCAGTTTTATCGAAGCAGTTTCAGTAGCCAAACAATAATCACATGCAGAAGCTAATCCTACTCCTCCGCCAACAGTTTTACCTTGTATACGTCCAAGAATAGGTTTTTTGCATGTTCGCATAGCATTGATCACATTAGCAAACCCTGAAAAAAAATGTTTTCCTTCTTCTATATTTGATATGACTGTTAATTCATCAAAAGAAGCCCCTGCACAAAAAGCACGATCTCCTTCTGATTTTAAGATAATTACATATACAGATGGGTTTTCTGATAATTCATCAAAAGCTTTCGCTAATCTAGTAAGTAATATAGAAGGAAAAGAATTACTGGCATCATGACCAAATTCTATTGTTGCAATATTGTTTTCGGTATGTGTATATAAACTTCCGTTGGATCTTGGTATCATTATTGTTGTAACTTTTATAGTAAAAATAATCAATACTATTTATATGTAATATAATATCTAATAGAAGTTTATATAAATAGTAGATAAAATTTAAGGAAATATGCTAGAACAATTTTTTGAAAAAAACAGATTGCGGATAGGAATTCTTTTAATTCTTATCTATGCTCCATTATTATTTATACTTATTTATCCTTTTTGAGTAATTAGGGGTAAAAACTTATTCCTAAACTTGAGGATAAGGGATATACCTCTGAATAAGGCCCATACGGTAAATGCAATCCATATTCCGTATAGTTTTAGATCAAACAAATTACATAAATACAATGTTGGGATAAAGCCTAAAAATGTTGCTCCTAATAACACATTTCTCAAATATCCCATTTCTCCTAACCCTTTGAATATTCCATCAAATACAAAGGCAAATCCATTGATAGGTTGTACAATCAATACTATAAAAAAGACACTATAAAATGTGTCGAGCACGATAGCTTCACTTGTAAATAATTTTCCGATAGCTTCATAAAATATAAATCCAAATGTTGCTAGAATGAGACTTACACAAATTCCGTAAGTAGTGACACGTTTACTTAGTTTCCATAATGATTTGTAATCTTTGGCCCCTAGTAGCTTTCCACTTAGGATATTACCAGCACCACCATACCCATCAATAAAAAATGCAGTAAACATCCATATATTCATTGCTATGGTATAAGCGGCAATATACTCATCGCCATATTCTGTGGCATTAGAAGTGGCAAAATATAATGCTGTATTCAGAGCAATAGATCGTACAAAAAGATTAAGGCTCATGGTAACTAGTCTGCCTAGTTCTTTGTTTAAAGGGAAACGTAATTTGAGACTCACATTAGTTTTAGTTAATAACAATGCAAAGACAATAATAGCCATGATAAGTTGAGAGATGAGGCTTGCCCATGCTGCTCCTTGAATTCCCATAAAAGGGATAACTCCTTCGATACCGTAAACAAGTATAAAGTCTAGTATAATATTGGTTATTGCACCAATCAATGCAACGATCATTGGCCAAAAGGTGTTTTGAAGCCCTCTAAAGATTCCAAAAACGGCAAAAGTGAATAAGGTCAACGGGAATCCCCAAACTCTAATATCATAATATGCTACACAATATTCTAGAATGAGACCTGATGCATTATAAAGTTTAAAAATCTCTTCAACAAAAAAAACAGTGGATAAGAGTACGATTATGCTAAGGCTTATATTAAAAAAGATGGCCTGTGCGGGTAATGTTTTTACTTCTTCTATTTTACCTGCTCCTAAATATTGTGAAATAATAGCAGAAATAGCACTACGGGTTTGCCCAAGAATCCAGATTAGAGCAGATAAAAATGACCCTACAATTCCTGCCGCAGCAAGAGATTCTGTACCATAGTCAGGAATATTACCTACAATAGCTGTATCTGTTATTGAGAGTAGTGGTTCTGCGATACCAGCAACAATAGCAGGTATAGCGAGACGGTTGATGTTTTTAAAACTAATTATTGTACTCATAGAGTGAGCTCATAACAATGAAAAGGATGTTCGCTCTGTTTTGGAAAATAAATATCATCCAGACGTTGATATCCTCGGATTTCATAAAATTTTTGATTTCTTTTATTTTGACTAAAGGTGTCTAGTCTTATGGACTGATATTGGTTTTCTTTGGCATATTGTTCTGCAAATGTCATTATCTGTTGTGCATATCCTTGCCCCCAGTATAAAGGATGAACTGCTACACGGTGTACATATAGGTTATTGTGGTTGTTGGTTAACCATTTTACGGATATATATTCATCATCCATGAAATCGGTAAGTACAATTATACCTATAAGATGCTTATTTTCTTCATAAAGATATAGCTCTCCAGATTGAACATCTTTTTCAAAACGTTCTTGCGTAGGGTAGTGTTCATTCCATTGATGAATTCCGTTAGCAATCATAGCCTTGGCACAATCTTGAGTTAAAGAATGAATGGCAGTAAGATCAGAGGATAAAGCTTTACGAATCATAATTGTAAGAAAATTCAAAAATACGAACTTTATGGGCTAGAAAATAATGATCTGGGATATTCAAAGATACTATTTATCAGAAGAGTTATTCTCACGGTTATAAAAATAAAAATGCTTTGTATTTATAAATGAAAAAAATAAGTATTTTTGGTATCGATATCGTTACTACTGATAAGATTGGGGATGTAGCTCAGTTGGCTAGAGCGCTTGACTGGCAGTCAAGAGGTCGTGGGTTCGAATCCCATCTTCTCCACAAAGACATTTTTTTCAAATGCCAGACAATTTTGTCTGGCATTTTGATTTTAAAAAACATAACGAATACATATATAAGACAGGTTTATGTATTGATTACCAGTCTTTAAACTTGTTTTTCATACACTAAGTAATCTTGCAGTTAGTATTGGGAATATAATCTTTTCAAAAAAATGTTATTTTTTTTCTTTCAGTTTCAAAAAACGGGACTTCTAATGCTTACTATTGCACTGGGAAAAAATTAAATTAATAATTACTTAAAACAAACTCACAAACAATGCATACACTATTTGTATCCTTATTTTCTTGTGGTATTACCATGAGAAAAATAATAATAGGGTTATTTATTCTAGGGATAAGCAGTATTTCATCCTTTGGTCAAAATGCTGTTCCTGTAAACCAATTTAATGTAAATTCAGCTTTAGGTGTTTACAATGTAAGTACGCCCAATATGGCTAGCTTTCAAAAAATAACACAAATACCCATGAATCCATACACTGGTAGGGCAAATGTTACTATTCCTTTATATGAGGTTCAATCAGGGGGTCTTAGTGTTCCAATTACTATCTCGTATAATACCTCTGGGGTAAAGATAGGTGATATCCCATCCTCAGTAGGGAGTAACTGGTCATTAAGCGCAGGAGGAAGTATAAATAAGACGGTAAAAGGTCTTGAGGATTTTTATTATAAAGCAGAAAAAACACCTCGAGTTGATAATCATTATACGTTAAAAAGTTTAGGGTGGAGTCATCGTTTAGATTATGCTTCTCATACATCAATACAATCATTATTAGGAGCTACTTTGCCTTTTGCATTACCAGCCAATAATAGTGCTGATATGAATACCAATGCATTTAATTTACAAACAAAGCATGATGACCCAAGGCCTGATATTTTCAATGTGAATGCCCCAGGATTATCAACATCATTTGTACATCGCTTGGATAAAAGTGTGATGGAATTACACCATCAAGGGAATAGTATTACTTCTACTTTTGGAGAGAGTAATCCTATTAATCTATTTGGATTTGATGATGGCTGGCAAGGAGTAAGAACCATTAAATGTGTTAATAATATTAGCATAACCAATCCACAAGGTATTACCTATCAATTTGGGAATCTTGATATTTCTCAAAATGCAGATACATTTCATACAAAATCAAGAGATAGAGAAAGAAAATATGAGGTGTACTCTTATAATCAGGTAGATACTTATCATTTGTCATCTATAAAGAGTAATACAACCCATAGAGAAATAAAATTTGAATATGATACCTACAGATTATCAAGTAGTGAGGTTAAATTAACACAGGTTAAAAGTTATCTAGGAAGTAGTCTTGATACAGGAAGACCGCTAAACCCTTTTGTTCATGAGGCTCAGTTTTTAAAAACAAAACATCCGCAATTAAACAGACTTAATACCATTATTTTTGAAGAAGGTTCAGTAGAATTTATTCATGCTAAAAATAGAGAAGACCTATTAGGAGACCGAGCTTTGACCATGATTAAAATTAAGAACTTTCATGGGGAGGTAATTAAAACATTTAAGTTTGAGTATACTTATTTTGAATCGAGTTTAAATTGTACCACTCCTGAATGTAAGCGTTTACGACTAGATCGAATTCGTATATTTAATAAAATAGGAGGAGAACTACCTGGATATGTATTTAGTTATGATGCAACACCATTACCTCCACGAGGGACTTATAATCAGGATTTTTTAGGATATGCCAATGGACCTGCAATTGCTCGTGATGGATATCCAGCCTTTCCAAAGCTATATTTTTCTGTTAATAAAGGGAAATATTCCTTTTTTCCAGTTTCATTAGGTCAAAATTATCGTGAATTACCAGGAGATTATTCTATGGTGCCCGACCTAAAATATGCAAAAGCTGGAGCTTTAAAGAGTATACGATATCCAACAGGAGCTTCTACACAGTTTTCATACGAACTAAACTCTTTTTTGGTAAACACCAAAGAAATAAAAGGAGGAGGTCTTCGTATCAAATCTCAGCGTATTATAGATGAAACAGGACATCAAGAGGTACTCGACTATCGTTATATTGATACCGATTGGAAACCATCTGGGCAGTTAAATGCAATACCTACTTACGGTAATGTAAAGATTGGTTATGGGGATTCGACAAATGGCAATCTAGAAGACCTTCTTTTTGAGGTATATTCATCTTCACAATTTCAGGCAGAACTAACAGATGGTGCATATGTTGGATATTCTAGAGTTTTGATTAAAAATCGAGAAAATCATGGAATAACCGAAAATATATATACAAGCTCAAAGGACGAGCCTAATATACAGGCTCCCGTATATGATATAGGAACATTGTTTAGAAATCAAACAAATGCAGTAAGTGAGCCCGCTGTTACTTTTTATAATAAAAATGGAGGTTTCCAAAATGTAATGGTAGATGAAGGTTTATCTCGAGGGAAACTAAAACTACAGCGTTTGTATGATGCTACAGGTAAATTATTACAAAGAACTAATGTTACCTATACAAAGGATGTTTTAGATTCCTTTTCTGTAGATCTAATACAGATAGAAGGGGATTTTATCGATCCATCTGGAGAACCATCTACGCGTTCAAATTATTATTCACAAAAATTAGATTTGTCATCGCAACGCCATATAAAAACAGGAGAAAGTGTAAAAGATTTTTATAAAGATGGTACCACCAAAACTACTCAAACAAATCAAAAATATCACCCCTTGTTTTCTGTGCTTAAAGAACAAACTGCAACCAACAGTTTAGGAACGCCTGTTAAAAACATCTTTTACTATCCCGATGAAAAAACATCTCTGTCTGGTCTAAGTACTACAGAATCCTTGGCAATTGATCATTTGATTAATACTAAAAGATATACTACGCCAATCCAAAGTGAATCTTATGTAGGAGATAAAAAAATTCAAACGCAGCGCACAAGTTTTAAAACTTGGCAAAATTCAATTATAGCTCCAGAACTGCAACAAACAGCCAAAGAAAATACAGCTTTAGAAAACAGAATAGAGTATAAACAATATGATGGATCAGGTAATGTATTGTCTGTATTGCAAACTGATGGAGTTGAAACCTCTTATATCTATGGCTATAAAAACAGTGCGATAATTGCGGTTTTAAAAAATGTTCCTTATAAGGACATTCCACAAGCTACCATTACACAATTACAACAACTATCTAATGAAGATAGTAATGCTACCACAGAGCAAACATTTAAAAACGCATTAGATGCTTTGAGAGCTACCTTTATCCAAGGGCAGATAACTACCTATACTTACAACCCTTTAATTGGAGTAACTAGTATTACAGATCCTATAGGTATGACTACATATTATTATTATGATGATTTTAACCGTTTACAAACTATTAAGGATCATTATGGTAAAATTCTAAAAGAATATTGTTATGGCTATAAAGGAGCAAGTAGCCCGTGTAACAGAACAGCACCAATAGTTGATATAAATGATATTGTAGGAAATGAATCGTCTAAAGTTTATATAGAAGTGGGGACTCTAAAAGATTATCGTATTCCTATTCCTAATGAACCATATGTATCAGAATATTATTGGCCAGAAATAGAGGAGAATACTGTGACCAAAAATAAAAGCTTACATCCTGTATTATATTTTCCTAGACCAAAAGCACATGAAAATGGAGTACCTAGTGTGCCTATTACCTTAAGTGGATACAATCTGCCTTATCCTGATGCGTTTTACAGTTCAGGATGGTGGACAGCCAGAAAAGGAATGTCTTATAAATTAGTAGGTAAAGATGTAGATAACACATCAAATAGAGTAGAATGGGGTATTGTTTTAGCAAATGGGAAAGAAATAACTATGTCTGCAACTGTATCAGAGTTACCCAATGTATTGTTTCCTGTTGGTTGTCTAAATGGAGTAACTGGAAAAATATTTTGTAGAATAACTAAAACAGGCTCTGGTACTACTACAGTTTCTGGAACAACTACTTCAGAAATATACTATAGTAAGCCTGTTGTATTTAAAAAAGGATTACACTCCTATGATAGATCAACTACTTATTTTTTAACAAATTCGAATACCAATGTTTGTGAAGTAGTAGCCAGTACAATTTCAGGTATAGAAGATACTAATTTTCCTTCAACAGGTTTCGATATTCCCTGGGGGTATAGTAATTGGGATATTGATCTGGAGCAAGATCCTGATTCTACTACAATTACTGTTGGAGGTACAGGTAATCGAAATACAGAACTAGATCGTATAAAAGTTCACTTAAATTACGGACAATATAAAATTCCTATTCCTAGTGATTTTAATGCTACAGAATTTCCTTGGAGAGAAGGAAGTAGAGCTAGTTTACATCCTGTATTTTACTATCCACGACCTCATTTAATAGATAATATTACAATACCAAGTGCTGCACAGTTCAGTACTGTTTTTAAGCTACAATACCCTAAATCATATTACAGTTCTGGATGGTATACAGAGCGAGGAGGATATCGTTATAGTATCACGGGATTAGAAGCAATAACAACGCCTTATACCACAGAATGGTTTATAGAAATAGGAAAGGCAAAACATCCTCTTGGAATATTTATCCCTGAAACTACCGAAATCTTTTTTATACCAAGAAGTCTGATAGGTCAAACAGGACAGCTAGTATGCAGAGTTACCATAGGCCCTTCTGCAAACCCCACTAGAATTATGGATATTAAAAGTGAGCTTACAACTTTTCAAGAAGGCATGTTGTCGGTGGATTTAGAAAGGGCAACACTTACTCCTTTTGACTTACAGAACTAATAATGTAAGCAACTATTGATATTCAAAATATTTTAATTATTAAGAGATTGTATTATGAAAAAATTATATATATACATACTAGCGATGCTATGTACCCTAACAGGGTATTCGCAATTGCTGCAACCTATATTTCCTGGCCCAACTCCTACTCCTATTGGTCCTATTGGTCCTATTGGCCCAATTGATGATATATCAGTGAAGTATTATAGAGATGCTGATGGGGACACATGGGGTGATTGGAATGATAAGAAATCATATATTCCAAATATATTTAATCCAAATCCACCTGTTGGATATGTTACAAGAGCTGGAGATTGTGATGATACAAATGATCAGGTATTTCCAAGAACATGGTATTTAGATTTTGATAAAGACGGACAAGGAGGTGAGAAGGATTTAAGATTGACTGAAGGAAGTTTTATATTTAAAGGGTATCCAGTTCCTTCAGTATTTTCACAAAACCTAAGGCCTCTTTATATCACAATCTCCGCAAAATCATATTGGGGATGTTATCCTAGAGGTTCTTATTCCTATTCTACAAAAAAAGGGGATTGTAATGATAATAACAGTGCTATTAAGTTTCAAACGTGGTATCGTGATAAAGACGGAGATGATTATGGTACAGAGACCGATACCAAACAACAATGTGATCAACCACCTGGATATGTGTTAAAAAAAGGGGATTGTAATGATAATGATGCTAATTCAATACCAAAATACTGGTATCGTGATAAAGATAATGATGGTTGGGGTAAGGCTGTTTTTATAATAACTCCTGAAGGAGGTAGTACCAATATAAAAATACAGTGTGATCAACCACCAGGGTATGTTTTAAAAAGAGGAGATTGTAATGATGATGATCCGTCTATAATACCAAAATACTGGTATCGTGATGATGATAAAGATGGCTGGGGTGTTATCGTAGATACTGCAGAATTAAATAATAGTTTTAGTAGAAAAGTAATATCATCCTGTACAAAACCTACAGGTTCATATGTTTTAAAAACAGGGGATTGTAATGATGATAATGAATTGACACATCCAGATGTTATATGGTATCAAGATATAGATAGAGACACTTGGGGTAATGTTGCTATTACCAAAAAACAATGCAGTCAACCAGCAGGTTTTGTGTTGAGATCGGGAGATTGTAAAGATGATGATAATCAGATACACCCAGAAACTGTATGGTATAAAGATGGTGATGGAGATAGATGGGGAGATGCTACTATTAACAAAAAACAATGTAGTCAACCTACAGGTTTTGTGCTAAAATCTGGAGATTGTAAAGATGATGACAATCAAATGCACCCTGAAACTGTATGGTATGTTGATGCAGATAATGATGGATTTGGAGAAGAAGGAGATATCAAACAGCAATGTAATCGCCCTATTGGATATAGCGCAATAAAAGGAGATCAATGCCCTGGTGTTTATGGCACAGATGCTGGCTGCCCTTCTGATGAGTATATCAACCCATACATCAGTGATCAAAATTTTATATACACGCGTACTCCACAAAAAGAGATTAGTGATTTATCAGAAATTCAAAAGCGACAAGACGTAATTGAGGAGGTAACTTATTTTGATGGATTTGGAAGACCAATACAACAAATAGGAATAGCACAGTCAAAAGGAGGAAAATTACATCCTTTTAAAGATATTATACAGCATTTTTCTTATTCAAGTATTGGTAGACAAGATAAAGATTATCTCCCTTATGTAGAAGGAATAGAAGACTATAGCGGGAGCTATAGAAAAGGAAACAAGGAAATTGCGTTACAGTATTATTATAAAAATCGATATCAGGATGATTTTCAAGGGGTAGAAAATCAAGCGGTCAATCCATACTCAGAACGTCAGCATGAACGCTCACCTTTGGCCCGATTAGAAAAACAAGCTACTCCAGGAAAAGATTGGGCAATGGGTAACGGACATGAGATCAAGTTTGAACACACTACCAATACCATACATGAAGTACAAGCATTTACAGTTACTTTTACTGCTAGTGGAGAAACAACTTTAAGTAGCCCAATACCCTATTATCCTGTGGCAAGTCTAACCAAAAATATTACCAAAGATGAGAATTGGGTATCTGGTAGTGATCATACCACAGAAGAATTTATAGATAAACAAGGAAGAGTACTCTTAAAACGAACCTATAATGCGGGGCAACAACATAATACCTATTATGTATATGATGATTTTGGGAATCTCTCATATGTACTCCCACCTAAAGTAAATACTACTGATGGGGTAAGTCAGAATGAACTTGACCAACTTTGCTATCAATACAAATACGATTACAGAAACCGTTTGATAGAAAAGAAAATTCCAGGGAAAGGATGGGAGTATATCGTATACAACAATCTAGATCAACCAGTAATGACCCAAGATGCTCTTTTAAAACAAGAGAACCAATGGCTCTTTACCAAGTATGATACTTATGGAAGAGTTGCATATACAGGAAGTATTATAGATAATCGTGAAAGAAATGTTCTACAAACCGAACTAAATAGTTTTGTAGGATCATTATGGGTAAAGCGTGATATAGCTGTTATGACAGGAGGCGTTACTATGTATTATAACAATGATGGATATCCTAATGCCCAAAATGCAGAAATATTAACCATTAATTATTATGATGACTATGAGTTTCTACAAAATACTTCATTTACAGCTCCAACTACAAGTTTGGAACAAGCAATAGCTGCAAATACAAAATCGCTAGCTACTGGTAGTAAAGTAAAAGTATTGGGAACCAGTTATTGGATTACCACAGCAACTTGGTATAATAAGCGTTTACGGCCAGTCTATTCTATTACAAAGAATGAATACCTCAATACTCAAGATGTTGTAAAAAGTAAATTTGATTTTGTGGGTAAAGTACTAGAGGAGCATACACAGCATCTTAAAGATAATAATGCACCTATTGTTACGATAGATACCTACCAATATGACCATATAGGAAGGTTATTAACACAATATCAGAAAATCAATGACCAAGCCCCCGTACAATTGGTCTTAAATTCATACAATGAGCTCGGGCAATTACAATCCAAAGCTGTTGGAGGAGGATTACAGAATATAACATATGATTATAACATACGAGGATGGCTCACCGATATTAATAAGAATAAGGATAATAACCTTGCTTTTCAGCCATCGAATCCAGACACTTCTCTTGATAAGCTGTTTGTTTTTAAGATCAATTATAATACTCCAGAGCATGGAGCTACCCCTTTATTTAATGGGAACATAAGCGAAACAGAATGGGAAACTGCCAATGATTATACACAACGATGGTACACCTATTCTTATGATGGATTGAATCGCATCAATAGCGCTATAAGCAATGATAGCAGATATAACTTGAGTAATGTTACCTATGATAAAATGGGAAATATTTTAACCCTACATAGAACAGGTGCTATTGTTGAAAATATAGACCCAACAAATTCACAACACTTTGGGGTAATAGATCAACTTAACTATACATATGGTGATAATAATATTGGAAACAAATTAGTAAAAGTAACCGATGCTTCTAATAAGCCTTATGGATTTAAGGATGGTAGTACTACTAATGATGATTATAGCTATGATGCCAATGGGAATATGCTCACAGATCAAAACAAAGGCATTACAGGAATTACTTATAATCATTTAAACTTGCCTACAGTAGTTACTGTAGATAATGCTTCTGATACTGGAAATATTACTTATATTTACGACGCCACTGGAGCGAAATTAAAGAAAATCGTTACAGAGGGAAGTTCATCAACAGAGACCGCTTACATAGGTAAGCATGTCTATAAAAATGGAAATCTTGAGTTCTTTAACCATCCTGAAGGCTATGTGGAGAAAGAAGCAGATGGGTATAAATATGTATACCAGTTTAAAGATCATCTTGGTAACGTACGATTATCTTATAAAGATGCTGATAAGAATGGTTCTATTACTCAGGATGAAATTATAGAAGAGAAGAATTATTATCCCTTTGGGCTGCAACATAAAGGTTACAATTTTGCCGTGAATGGTAGGGAACATAACTATGGTTTTGGGAATAAAGAAGAACAATCTGAACTTGGTTTAGAATGGTTAGACTTTGGAGCTAGAAACTATGATATTTCTTTAGGGCGTTGGATGAATATTGATCCACTTGCAGATAAATATAGAGATTTTAGCACCTATGCATATACAGCAAACAATCCTATTTTGTATCTAGATCCTGATGGTAAAAAAATCATTGTTGGGAATAACACAAAAGATGCTTTAACAAAACTTGCTCAAATAGCAGCCACTAATTTGGGAAGAGGAAGACTTGACCAATTAATTAATTCAGCTCGAAATTATACAATGGAAAGTGTTTTTTGGTCAAGAAACTCATCTTATGATGGTAAAGGAGAAATTGGAAGATCAAGAACAATATATTACCCTTCATCTGTTTGGAGATTTGGTATTGGTGGTGGTCATCCTAGCAGTACGTACGTTACTGGACATGAAATAAATCATGCATATGACCATGATTTAGGATATAGAATAACAGATAAAAAAGCTAGAGAAAACTCTGCGGTTAGATTTGGTAACTATTTGAGGTCAGTTTATGGAGAAGATGATATGCGAACGTCTTATTTTGGTCTAGGCTTAAGTTTTAATGACAATCCTAAATCATATAATAAAAAAGGTGAAGGGGTAAAAGATTTTACAGAAATATTAAGTGTAGAAGCTGGTGGAAGTACGTTTTTAGGTTTTAGTTATGAAAAATCAGAGGGAGGAGAAACATCTACAGAATATATGCTTTCTGTAAAAACAAAAGATGGAACTTTTGCATATAGGAGATTTGACAATAAAAAAGAATACGATGCTGCTGCAAAAAGGGTAAACGAATATCAGAAAAAACAAAACGAAAAAGAAGATGAAAAGTAAAGCTATAAATATCATTATAATCATTTTCCTTATTGTTGACGTATTACACTATTTTACAATGAGGATGAATCCCGAATATTCAAATATTACAGAAGCATTTTACGAAAGTAATCAGACAACTTTTATTAAATGGATGTTATGTTTATTGAGTATAATAGGTTTGTTTTTTCTAAAAAAACAAAAGGAAGCTTCTTATTTATTAGCTATTGTGTCAATAGCTATGGTATGGGTATGCATCGTAGATGGTCCGCTAAATCATTTATTACTTTGGTATAGTGAAGTATCATTATCGATATTAGGAATCTTTGGAATCTATTTATTGTATTTAAGTGGAAATAAAATTTTGAATAAAAATAAAATTTAACCCGATAGCACGGATTTTTGTAATCTGTGAAACATACAAGTAAGAAATAAAAGCAAAGAACCAGTTACATTTATTTGTAGCTGGTTTTTTATATTTTATAAAATATAGCGGTTTATCCTTTGTATAATTTAGCTACATTTTTATCGATAAGATAATCAGACATATTAGTATTGTTATAGATCACTTCTGCAATGTAGTATTAAAACGTATGATTTAGACGCGAAAACATACAATAAAGGAAATAAATTATTGTCTAGATTAAAGAGTGACATTAATAAACTAGATAATTTGAGTGGGAAAACAAGTTGGGGAGGAACAGTTGTTGAAGAAGGAATG